>JALHUQ010000434.1 GCA_022866645.1 Woeseiaceae bacterium
CAGATATTCATCGCTGCTTGCAATTGACTGCCGCATCGAGTCGGGCAAGACCGTCAATAATTCGGCGCTCCACCAGCGCCAGAACGTTCTGGCATGACGCTGCAGTGGAGCGATGTAATTGATGCTGAGTCGCGCCAGCTGGGTTTGTAAGGCGCCGTTCACACTGACGGCTCTTCGATTTGTGCAGGTTCACCACGAGCGTGTTCGCGCCACTCAAGAATTCGGTATTGCTCATCTTTCGACCCACTGACTTCAACAACCGCTTCCAGGGATACCTGTACGCCTTCGACACCGTGCGCGGTGACGATGATGTGAAAGTTACCGAATCCAGTGTCGCCGGCAGCGGATGAACTGTCCGACGATACGCGCCCCGTTTGCGCCAGCGCATTCACAAGAAAAGCAGGGGCCGCAGCAAGATCGACGCCATTGTGTGCTGAGTAGACAGTCACGTACGGCAACACAGAGCGATAGACATGGCCTGTCATACCATAGACGTACCGTAGCTCGTCAACTCGCTCGAACGGTCCGTCTCGTGCCGTCCAGGGCAGCCCGGCCATGCGGTAATCATCATCCTCGGCACCATGCATGCGCAGGAGGTCGTCTCCATCACGCCAGTCCATGACGCTGTGTGCAAGCTGAGTTGCTGTCGCATCGTCCACGCCGGTGGCGAGAAACAACGCGTACAGCATACCTTCGTCCGCATTATTGATGTCGACGTAGCCGCTGGCGCGCCGCACTGCAATGTCGACATTTCGGCCAAGAAGGGTCGTCTGCAGGCTGCGGCCGTTCGTACTCATGCGCTCATCGGCAGGCCGGGTCAGCAAATCGAAAATTGCGAGTTGCACTGCCGCTTCCGCCACCTGGTGGGCCGCGCTCGTTTCGACGTGGCGCGCCGCCAGTCGGGATTCGATGTGTGTGCTGCGGCTGTGGCCAGCAGCGATCACTGACATCAGCACGATGAGCCATAAGACCATGACCAACGCCATACCCTGCTGCCTAGGGTTCGCGCGGCGGATCATTCGCTGTTTCCCGTGCGAATACGAAAGACGTAGCGGTCCGCACCTTCCGTTTGATCACGGCGTGTAATGTCGAGCTGTACGGCAAGCGGATAGCGAAAAGCTGTTGTTTGCCACGTATCGTACCAAGCGGGCTCGCCGTGTTCTTCTGCCACGCCGAAGTAACGAATGCGCGCTGAGGACAGGTTGCTGATCAGGCGCGTCTTTGAAATGGCGGTCAGTTCCCGGCGCTCCGTGTCGCCAGGATCGTAGTTCGCAACGCCGTACCAGAGCTCAAAACCATTGTCGGTACCCTCAATCACGAGCTTCGCGTTCATAAGGCCCGCTCCCACTGTAGAGGCGGGTGAGGTGGTTACAAAGGTCACTTCGCTGTTGTCGCCGCTGAAGGCGAGGAGCTCGTCGTGGCCGACCTCCCATGTCACCGCCGAGAGCTCCGCAAACTGGCGCCGCAAGAAATCTCCCGTGGCACGAATCTCCTCATTGTGGTCTGTGCGACTGATGCCGGCAGCGAGACTCTTGCTGCCAATGTTCAAGGACGCAAACGCGACGCTCATGAGGACACCGAGTATCGAAATCGCTACCAGCAATTCGACCAGCGTGAACCCTTTCACCCTGCTCATTCGATTGTCCCCGCGAATGTTCCTGCTTCGCCGAGCCGTATTGTTTCCAGTTGCACGTAGCGTTTTCCACGCTGCGATGGCCAACTTACTTCGACAGCGATGTAGTAGGGCAGTATTGGCCCGATAGCACCATCACCATTTGGGTCGTACGGTTGAACCTGCCGCCGCCACTCAAAACCACCTTCGGCCACACCGTCTGTGAGGCCGGGCTGCAGCGCTTCCAAAATACCGGGGACAGCCAGTTCCGCTTCGGCCACAAGCACGGCCTGTGCGTATTCGCTGGCAGCATCAACATTTCGCAAACCCCCTGAGAAAATTCGGAGCAGTACTGTCAACGCCATGGCAAGAATGGCGAATGCCACGAGGACCTCAATCAGAGAATAGCCACGCTGTCTTCGCTTAAGAGGCATCAGGATCTCGCTCCGCGACACGGATACGTCCGGTTAACCAGTCGACGTCGAGTTGAAAAGCTATGGTTGCACCACTCAATTCGATGCTCGCCCCCGTGCTGCTGCCATCCGGGTAAAACTCCAGGCGCAGAATTCCGTCTTCGCTATCGCCGGGTCGAATCGTTTTTAGTTCAGTTCGCGTGGACAGCTCTTCAACGATGGATTCAATTGAGTAACGCGATTGTTCCGTGTCAAAGAGAACCGTGATTGTCCTGCCACCGCTAATCGCGCGATTGCGCGACTGGCGTAACGACGCTGCAAGTTCGAGCACATCTGCGCGGACGCGCGCACTCGGTACCACTGCTCCATACATGGGTCGCGCAAGCGTGACGAGCAACGCTATCATCGCGAGGACTACGAGTAACTCGACCAGGGTGAACCCCGAATTGTGGCGACGCCAGGACATCACTACCAACTGACTACGTCAGCATCCTCGCCTTCACCACCCTCGACATTGTCGCGACCCAGGGAATAAAGATCGTAATCGCCATTTTCACCCGGGTACTTGTAATGGTAGGCATTTCCCCATGGATCAAGCGGAACATCTTTCTTCTTGAGATAAGGGCCGTTCCATCGACTCACTCCGCTTGGTGCGGACGTCAATGCGCGCAGTCCTTCGTCGTTATTCGGGTAGCGGCCAATTTCAAGGTGGTACAGGTCGAGACCCGCGCCGAGCTCTTCGATCTGCAACTGAGCGGTGTCGGACTTTGCACCGCCAAGGTAACGCAGGACGCGTGGCCCGACGAGACCGGCCAGCAGTCCGAGAATCACCAGAACGACGAGCAGTTCGATCAGTGTAAACGCCGATTGGCCCTTACTTGTTTGCTTAAGCTTCTGTAGCAATGTCGTCTCCTCCGCATCAGACAACGAGCTCGTTGATTCCAAGTATTGCAACGAGTATGGAAATAATGACGGCTGCGATGATTGCACCCAGCACCAGAATTAAGACAGGTTCCAGCAATGCAAGTGCGCGCTTTAACGTGACCTGTGTGTCGCGGTCATAGGTGCTTGCGACCTGCAACAGAATTTCAGAAAGATTACCCGATTCCTCGCCAACCTTGATCATGTGGACGGCAAAGGCAGGAAATTGAGTCAATTTTGCCAACGGGTCCGCAAGGCTCTGACCCTCCCTTAGTCCGCTCGCGACACGATCCAGGCCGTTTGCCAGAACGCGATTGCTCATCGTATTCCTGACTATGGTCAGTGCCTTGAGCAACGGAATTCCGTTCTGCAACAAGGTGGCCAGTGTGCGTGCGAACCGCGCGACTTCGATCTTGAGAACAAGTTCGCCCGCGACCGGGGTTTTGAGCACTCGTCGGTGCCAGGCAAGGGCCTGATGGGGGTCGCGCAACTGGCGCTGCACGAGCAGAACCGCTAGCGCCAGCATGACGGCCAGTAACCAGCCCCAATCGCGAAGAAATTCGCCGGTGCCGATAGTGATGCGTGTTGATAGTGGCAGCGCCTGCCCGACGTTTTCAAACATTTCCGTAAATTGCGGGACGACGTAGCCAAGCAAAATAAAGATGGAAATAACGGCGACGCCGACGAGAACGATCGGATATACGAGAGCCGATTTGACGGCGTTCTTGATCTCGATGTTCTTATCCAGATGATCGGCGAGACGTTCGAGCACCGTTTCCAGCGCGCCACCGGTCTCCGCGGCACGTAGCAGATTTGTGTAGAAGTTATTGAACACGCGCGGATGCGCCTCAATCGATTCTGCGAGCGAACGGCCGTGTTTCACACTTTCACGTACGTCAGCCAGTACTTCGCCAATAGGCTCATCGGCTGACAGCGATGCCAGTATTCCCAGCGCACGGTCGAGCGGCATGCCCGCACGCAGTAGCGTGGCAAGTTCGCGGGTTATGTCAGCGACCTGCTGCTCCGTGATAGCACGCCGGGATTTTCTGAAGCCAAGCTTGCGCTGAGTTTTTTCTGCCTTGGCTGCGTCGATACGGATCGGAATTTGATTCAGGGCCCGCAGCTGCCGGACCACGTGATCCCGGCTGTCACCGATAAGTACGCCGTCGGAGACGACGCCGTCCGGCGTTGCGGCTTTGTAGCGAAAGCGCATCATTCCTCTGACTCGGGCGTAACCCGCAGCACTTCTTCGAGCGTCGTAATTCCTGCGAGCACCTTGCAGAAGCCGTCTTCGCGCATCGGCTGCATGCCTTCAGCAATTGCTAATTTGCGAATTGACGATGCATCAGCACTGCTTAACACCAGTTGCCGTATCGCGTCACTGAAGCGCAGGATCTCCAGAATCGCTGTGCGACCGGTGAATCCCGAATTGCCGCATTTTTTGCAGCCAGTCGCGCGATACAGCCGGATCGGATTTTGCGAAGTCAATTCGTCCAGGCGCCAACGGCTGATGAGTTCCGGAATAGGTTCATAATCCTGTTTGCAGGCTTCACACAGTTTCCGTACAAGTCGCTGCGCCTGGATCGCGTTGACGGCCGACGTCAGGAGATAGTCCTGCACACCCATGTCGATCATCCGCATGATACTTCCCGGTGCGTCGTTGGTATGCAGTGTGGATAGCACGAGGTGGCCGGTCAGTGCCGATTGCACCGCTATTTGCGCCGTCTCACCGTCGCGCATTTCGCCAATCATGATGACGTCCGGGTCCTGGCGGACTATCGAGCGCAACGCGTTCGCAAACGTGAGCCCGATCTGCGGCTTGACTTGCATCTGGTTGATGCCGGGAATGTTGTATTCGACAGGGTCTTCCACCGTGATGATCATGCGTTGCGGATCGTTCAGGTGGCTGAGTGCAGCGTAAAGCGTTGTCGATTTGCCGCTGCCGGTTGGGCCGGTTACCAGCAGGGTGCCGTGCGGCATTGCGAGAATTTCGTGCATCGTGGCGGTTTGTTGTGCGGAAAAGCCGAGCGCCTCGAACGTTTGCACTTCCTGATCGCGCTGCAAAAGACGCATGACGACACTTTCACCGTGCATGGTCGGTACCGTCGAGACACGAAAATCGTATTCGATACCACGAACGCGGTGACGGAAGCGACCGTCCTGTGACAAACGGCGTTCTGCGATATTCAGGTTTGCCATGATCTTTATTCGTGAAATGACGGCGGCGGCACATTCCACTGGTGGTGACCGGGTTTCGCGTAGCAAGCCGTCGACGCGACAGCGGACGATCAGTTTGCCTTCAAACGGCTCGATGTGAATGTCCGACGCGCCAGACTCGGCTGCCTCAACAATGATCTGGTTGACGAGCCTGATTATTGGAGCTTCGCCGGCAAGTTCCTTGAGTTGTTCAACGTCGTCGAGGAACTGTGTGCTCATGCGACCGCTGGTTGCGCTAACACCGCCTGCATTTTCATCCAGCGCCAGTAGCGCTGCGTCGATTTCAGATGGAACGCCGATGCGAACAATAACCGGCTTGCCGCTGCACAACTCGAGCGCGTGGATGGCGTAGTCGTCGAGCGGGTCAGCGATCGCGAGTGTCAGGGCGTCATCGTCCTCATCAAGCACTACCGCTTTTCGTTTTTTCAAAAAAGTTCCGGAGATTCTGGATACCTGGACGGACTGCTCGGGATATTGGTTGCTACTCACTACAGCCAGATCGAGCTGCGAGGACAGACTTTCGCTTACGTCGCGCTCCGAGACAAGGCCAAGCTTGAGCAGGATTGAGCCGATTTTTTCCTGCTCCGGTTGCTCGCGCTGCAGCCGCAACGCGCGCTCAATGTTGTCATCGGAAATTTTGCCCGAATCCAAAAGGTAGTTGCCAAGCGGACGCCGCGTTGAGACGTCCACGCTCGTCACTGCATTTTTATGTACTCGCAATTGCACGGTGTAACTCCAACATTGCTATAACTGCGGAATGCCGTTGGTCTATGGACCGTCGGCGACAGCAAATCGAAGCAATCTGGAAAGCGTGCTGCGGTTCGGGCTTCGCAGGACCGCAGCACGCCTTCCTGAAAAGGCTCCCACTTTTTGCCACTCAGTTGAAGTCTAATGAAATACGGTGCACTTCTGTATCGCCCATCGGTGCTGCTGGTGGCCCACCTTTGTATAGGGTTGCGGCAGACGTAAACCTGATCGAAAGTCGGGTTTATTTTTCAGCTTTGGGGCGTACCCTGAATGTCTAGAAAACTGCGGAAAAATACCATGTCATACAAGGCCAGACGAATCATCGTTTTGTACGTGCTTGCTTGCGTACTGACATCCTGCGCGACCTCGCCGGTTACTGACGTGCCAGCGGCGAGCCGACCTGCTGAGAGCGCGGGTTTGCCTGTGACGCCAGCGTATTCGACAGCCGCTATCGAGGTAGACGAACCGACTGTAGCAGAGCGACTTGCAGACCAGGTCGTACTGGGTTCAGGACAGTTCGTGCAAAGTGCCACGGGTCCGGAGAAATCGGTGATCGCGGGCGACGACGGCGTTACATTGAATTTCGAGCGCGCTGAGGTGCAGGAATTCGTCAAGGTCATATTCGAGACGATCTTGCACCAGAACTACATCGTCGATCCATCGATAAACGGCACCGTTACTCTGCATACAACGCGTCCGATCACACAGGACGCGGTTTTACCGACTGTTGAGTCCGTCTTGC
>JALHUQ010000435.1 GCA_022866645.1 Woeseiaceae bacterium
GTAACCCGGCACTTTGATCTTTTCATACTGGCCACGCGCGGACGCCCTGTCCCAGAACGGCCCGTCACGCTGCTGCCGCATGTAGGCGTAGACGCTCGGCTCAACGTTGAAACGGTTTTTTAACCACGCCTCGTCCAGCGTAAAGTCGGGGGCACCGGGCAAGGCGTTGTACAGGTCGTTGCTCATCATCCAGGAATCGGTGTGCATGATGCCGTCGATGTAATGAACGTCTTCCTCGTAGAGATACTCGGTCGCCATCAGGGCAACGAATGCCTTTAACGCCGGAGGGTTTCGCATGGCCATCTGGATGGAGTTGAATCCGCCCCAGGAGATACCGAACATTCCGACATTGCCGGTAGACCATTCCTGGTGAGCCAGCCAGTCGATCACTACTTCACCATCATCCAGCTCGATATCCGAGTACTCGTAGGGGATGGTCGTGCCGTCGCTGTTGCCGGTACCGCGCATATCGACCCGTGCCACGACGTAGCCATGGTCCAGGAAGTAGGAATAGAGAGAGAAATTTCGAGCCCGCGATTCGTCTTTGCGATACGGCAGGTATTCGAGCAAAACCGGAAATCGGTCAGAACGCCTGGCACCGGCAGGCATATAGAGATCGGCCGCCAGCCGAACACCATCCGGCATCGTGATCCAGGCCGCTTTAATCGCCGGCTCCTTATCGGATGCGGCGAAGCAAGCGGCCAAGGTCAAAGCGAGTGCTGTTATAAAAACTGATCTGGTTGATTTCATGAAATCCGTCGCTCTTCCAGCCGGTGAATTAAAACGAGTGCGGTTGATCTCGATCGCGGTCGTACACCAACTCACCCGCGACGTAGGTGGCCCTGGTTGCCCGGTCATCCGCCAGCGTCATCTGAATGAACAGCGACTCTTCGAGTGACTTGCAGTAGCGCATGCGGTATTCGATGAGCGGAGTGGATCTAAGGTCGAGCACCATCAGGTCGGCCTCGAGGTTCTCCTCGATGGAACCGATGGTGTCGTCCAGGTAGAGGGCGTTCGCGGCGCCGCGGGTGGCCATGTAATAGGCATGCCAGGCGCTGAGGGCATTGCCGTTCAACTGCGCGACCTTGTAAGCCTCGTTCATGGTCTGCAATTGCGAAAAGCTGGTGCCCGCGCCGAGATCGGTGGCCAGGCCGACCCGTACCGGCCGGTCTGCACGCTGCAGGTTGTCGACGTTGAGGCAACCACTGCCGAGGAACAGGTTCGACGTTGGGCAATGAGCGATGGCCGTTCCGGTTTCATGGCAGCGCGCCAGTTCGCTTTCGGTCAGATGGATGCCGTGGCCCAGGACAGAGCGCGGGCCGAGCTGGCCGTAGTGATCGTACACATCGAGATAGCCGCTGCGCTCGGGGAACAACCTTCTGACCGCGGCAACTTCATCACGGTGCTCGGACACGTGCGACTGCAGGTAGGCATCGGGGTACTCCTTCCACAGCGCACCGGCCATCTCCATCTGTTCCGGGCTGCTGGTCGGTGCAAATCGTGGCGTGATGCAGTACAGCTGACGGCCGCGCTTATGCCATTTCTGCAACAAGGCTTTGGAGTCGTCATAGCCGGTCCGTGGCGTGTCGAGCAGGGCTGGGGGCGCATGGCGGTCCATCAATACCTTGCCAGCAATCATGCGCACGTTGATTTTTTCAGCCTCTTCAAAAAATGCATCGACTGATTGCGGATAGACGGTGCAGTACACCATCGCGGTAGTGGTGCCGGCACGCACACATTCGCGCAGAAATACTTTGGCGACTTCGCGGCCGTGCTCGAGTGACGAAAATTGCTGCTCCGCGATGTACGCGTAGTTACTCAGCCAGTCAATCAATTGCTTGCCGTGGGCGCCGATGATCTGGGTTTGAGAGTAATGCACGTGAGTATCAATAAAACCCGGCAGAATCAGGGCGTCAGTATAGGTGGTGACTTCTGTACCGGCCGGCAAGCGATCCCTGGTGGCGGCATAGTCTCCGAATGCGGTGATTACGCCGCCTTCCATGATGATCAGGGCATCGGATTCATGGCGAACGAATTGCTCATCCTCAACCTGGAATGGATTCCCGGTGAAAGTTAGTGCGGCACCTCGAATAGCCTTAATACCTGCCGTCATGCGATCCGTCAAAGCTCCACCATCAACTTGCCTGTGTTGCCACCCGTGAATAACAAATTAATGCCCTCAATAGCGCTCTCCAGCCCGTTGAGCTTGTGCGCCCGATACTTGATCTTGCCGTCCATCAGGTACACCGAGAGCTTCTCCATCATAGCCGGCACGTTATCCCAATGATCGGGCATTGCAAAACCCTGAATGGTCAGGCGCCGCCGGATCATATTAATCCAGTTCGGGCCCGGAGACGGCTTGTCCGTGTTGTAGTCAGCGATCATGCCGCAAACGATAATGCGGCCGTGCGCGTTCATGCGGCCATAGGTGATGTGTTGCACCGGCCCGCCGGTATTTTCAAAATACAGATCAACGCCATCCGGCGTTGCGGCGCGCAGTTGTTCGGCCAGATCATCGGACTTGTAATTGATCGCCTTGTCGAAGCCGAGCTCATCTTCGAGCCAACGACATTTTTCATCGCTGCCGGCCGTTCCAATGACGCGTAGTCCTTCGGCTTTCGCAATCTGCCCCACCATAGAGCCAACCGATCCCGCTGCGCCGGACACCACCAAAGTTTCACCGGCTTTGGCTTTGCCTATTTCCATGAGTCCCTGATAAGCCGTCAAGCCCGGCAGTGACAGCACGCACAGCACGGCTTCGGCCGACACGTTCGGCGGCAAAACCTGCAGACCCTTACCTGCACTTACCGCGTACTCGGTCCAGCCAATCATGCCCACGACCCGGTCACCAACACGGAACTTGTCGTTCCTCGACTCGACCACTTCGGCAACGCCACTGGAGCGCATTATCTCGCCCAACTCCACCGGCGGGATGTAACTGTTCCTGTCCTCGGTCATCCAGCCTTTCATGGCCGGGTCCAGCGACATGTGAGTCTGCTTCAACAGGATCTGCTGATCTTTGAGCTGCGGGGTTTCAAGTGTCACCGTTTCGAACAGATCCGGTGTGATATGAATCTTCGGTCGCTTTACGAGTGTGATCGCTGTGTATTGCATGGTTTTGGTCTTCCGGTTTTTGCTGTCGCTTGCCGATACTAACCTTCATGACGAAGAACGGCCATGTAGCGAGCGTCTCCAACGTAGAAGATACTTGCAATGCCTGTTGTGAAGAACACACAATGATTTGAATCTCTCCCAACTGCGCGCTGCCACCGGTGTGGTCAGGGCGATGCCAGGTTATCTGTTTACTCATGAATAAGTTATCGAGTCTCTGTCGCGAGATCTACCACGGCAGCACAGTGCGAGCCCTCCGGGCCCGCTACCTGTTTATTGTTTTCGATTTTCTGGTTGTCACCTATTTCGTCGTAACGACCTTTCTCGATATCTACCCTTGGGTTATTTATGTCGATATGGCCATCGGCGTTATTCTGACCGTCGACTTCATTGGCCGCTTGCTGGCTGACAATGATCGCGGCGCATTTCTCATCAGGCCCATGACGTTTGTGGATTTCATCGTCATCGCGTCACTCTTCGTACCGTCACTGGTTGGCAATTTCGTATTCCTGCGGCTGGTGCGGTCATTGCGGTTGTTACGTTCTTACGTTATTGCACAACGGCTGCGCAGTTATTCACGTTTCTTTGCAAGAAACGAAGACGTGGTTTTCAGCGTGCTCAATCTGGTGGTCTTTATATTCATCGTGACAGCCGCCGTTTTCGTGTTGCAGGTGGAGGTTAATGACTCGATCAACAACTACGTCGATGCGCTGTATTTTACGATTACGACGCTCACGACCACCGGTTTCGGCGATGTGATTCTCGTCGGCAGCACCGGGAGATTATTGGCGGTGGTCATCATGATTGTTGGCGTGGCGTTGTTTATCCGGCTGGTGCAGACCATTTTCCGCCCAAACAGGGCTCACTATGAATGCCCGGATTGCGGCCTTACCCGGCACGAACATGACGCTGTGCACTGCAAACACTGCGGCCGACTGTTACACATACGAACCGAGGGCATTGCGGACTAAAAGCGTTGCTGGGATCTGACTGAGCGCGAAGTTTTTCCTGGCGTGAAACGGCTATCGATGAAGGTGCGCATCGAGCGCGTTGTTGATTGCCGAGCGAAGAGGGGCTTCCATCATGAATAGTGCGAAGCCTAATTTGACGTTGAATTCTATGCTGTCATCGGCGACGGCCACCTCGCCGGTGACTCCGCTGCCACGGAATTTCAGTACGTCGCCGTGCCAATCCGACGTTAGCGAGAACACTTGCGACAACTCACTGGCGATCTGACTCACCTGGCTCTTGGCCTCGTCAATTCCTAGCTCGTGGTGTCTTTTTATTCGCATATCGTCAGCATGCTCTCGATTGCTCTGCTTGCCGACGACAACAAGTTCCAACTTGGCCGCGTACATTTGCTCGCGCAGCCTGCGCTTAGGACAGTGCAGCCAAGGAGGGCCAAAGCACAGCCATAACCAATAGGATTTTTCATCGGCAGGAGTATATCTTGAGCGAGCCGAGATTGAACAGCAACTCAGGACCATGGCCCATCATGATCGAGTTTGCGATAGACTTTCCCCTCTTTTAGTTCAGGCTGCATTGCTGCAGGAATACACCAATGGCTCGTGAGCAACACCAGCGTTCCCTATGGCAGGTGCTCGGTATTTACGCCGCTGCATCCTGGGTCTGCCTGCAGGTCGTCGACGTCCTGACTCAGAACGTAGGGCTCCCTCCCTGGGTATTCACGCTGACGCTTGGCATGCTCATCGCTGGTCTGCCCGTAACGATTGCGACCCACTATTTCCAGGGCATCGGTCATCGCATGGAATCGGGTACATCTGCCAGATCGCAGCTATTCACCTGGAAGAACCTGCGCAATGCTGCGGTCGCGGCCCTCGCCGTCTGGGGAATTGCGGTGACCGGCTGGATAATTCAGACCGACCGGGGCAGTGCCGACTCTGAACGGAACCTGGTTGTCAGTCTTGATGAAATCCGGCGGCTCGTCGGTGAGTACAAATTTCCGGATGCCTTTGCTATTGCCGAAGTGCTCGACAGGCACATTACGGATGACTCGATTCGTGAATCCATGTGGTCCGAAGTCGCCCGCGAAATAACGCTCGAAACCGATCCGCCCGGCGCGACCGTCTTGCGCAGAGATTACGAGTCGACTGACTCCGACTGGCAGGAACTCGGCGTAACACCGGTTACGGTGCAGCGATTTCCGCAGGGTTTGTCGCGACTGCGCTTTGAACTCGACGGATACCTGCCGCGCGAGACCGCAAATTTCTCCAGCCAAATTGCCGCAGCCGGGCCGTTCGTGCTGGATACTCCGGCCACGATGCCGGCGGGCATGACACGCGTCAGCGGCGGCACGGCGACGATACAGGCGCCGGGTCTCGAGCAATTTGAGGCGCTGGAACTGAGCGACTTTTTTGTGGATATCCATGAGGTCACCAACCGGCAGTACAAAGCCTTCGTCGACGCCGGCGGTAACGCGGATGCAACTTGCTGGACGTACCCGTTCGTCCACGACGGCCAAATTCTGTCTTTCGACGAAGCTATGGCGATCTTTGTCGATCAGACCGGGCGCGCCGGGCCGAGCGGCTGGCAAGTCGGTGCGTACCCGGAGGGCAGCGATAATCTGCCGGTTGGCGGCGTCAGCTGGTATGAAGCGGCCGCCTATGCCTGCTTCGTCGGCAAATCCCTGCCCACGGTTTACCACTGGTTTACGGCTGCCGATCCCTTCAGCAGCAATCATGTCGTACCACAAAGCAATTACAGTCGGGTGGGGGTAGCGCCCGTTGGCCAGTACAAGGGACAGACGCGGGATGGTATCTACGATATGGCGGGCAACGTTCGCGAGTGGGCGCAAAATCCGGACGGCGAGGCGCGCTACATCCTCGGCGGCGGCTGGAACGATCCCGAGTATGCGTTCAACGACGCGGTCACCTCGCCGGCTTTTGATCGTTCCGGCGAAAACGGGATTCGGCTGGTCAGTTATCCGGATGACACCAACCTGGCCGCGGCAGGCGCGCCCATCGAGAAGGCCTTCCGGGACTACGCTGCCGAGAAGCCGGTGAGCGACGACGTATTTTCGGTCTACCGGCAGATGTATGAATACGACGACACGCCGCTTAATGACGTCGTCATCGACAGCGTCGCGGACAAAGCTTACGTTCGTGAACGTATCGAACTGGACGCTGCCTATAATAATGAGCGCCTGACCGTTTTCGTATTCCTGCCAAGCGGCGGGAAAGCTTCGCCGCCATACCAGGCAGTGGTTTTTTTTCCGGGCTCGAACGACATCTATAAAACATCCTATGACGAGCTGCGGCTCGGATCTGTCGAATTTGTTTTGCGAAGTGGCCGGGCACTTGTCTACCCGGTGTACAAAGGCACCTATGAACGCAGCAGTGATCTGCGTTCCGATGTGCAGGACACCAGCAACCTGTACCGCGACCATGTGGTCGCGTGGACCCGCGACATCGGCCGGACGATCGATTACCTGGAGAGCCGTGACGATATCGATACGGAACGTCTGGCATATCTTGGCTTCAGTTGGGGCGGTGCGTTAGGCCCCATCATGACGGCGGTGGAACAGCGCTTCAGAACGGCGGTATTTTTTGTCGGCGGTCTGATGATGCAGGATGTTCAGCCCGTAGCGGATCCTTTCAATTTCCTGCCGCGCGTAACGGTTCCTGTGTTCATGTTTAACGGTCGTTACGATTCATTCTTCCCGTTAGAAACAGCGATTCGACCGTTCTTCGATAATTTAGGCACGCCTGCAGCAGACAAGAAACTCACTGTTACAGATTCCAACCACTTCGTTGCTGCCTACAGCGCGAACCAGTTGATACGCGAGACGCTGGACTGGCTGGACAAGTACCTGGGCGGGGTTGAATAAAGCGGCCCTGGCTGTCATTGGCATCGCTTTGTCTCGGCGGTATCCGCGTTCGATATTTCCGTTAGATAAGCGTTCGCCCGCACATTGTGGGCGCCGGTTTTGTTGCGTTCATGGATTCTTTCCATCGTCAGGTTCCATGCCCTTCAGAAACTTGAACAGCTCGCTGTCTGTGGACAAAACGAGAGTCGTGTTTTCGGCGATGATGAACTTGTAAGACTGCAAGGTCCGTGTGAACTCATAGAACGAAACAGCTTGCGGGCTTTGGTTATAGGCACTGGCATAGATTTCCGTCGCTTTCGCGTCGGCCACACCGCGGATCTCTTCGACCTGCCGGTACGCCTCGGATTCGATCTTGTTCAGGTCGCGGATACGATTGCCACGAATTCTGGCCGCTTCGCCGTTACCTTCCGACAGGAAGCGCTCGGCGATCTGACGCCGCTCGCTGATCATTCGATCGTAGATTTTCGGGCGGACGCTCTCGTTGTAATTGATTCGCTTGAAGCGGATGTCCAGCAGTTCGATACCGAATACCTCGACCTTCTCGGCTGCGGCAGCGAAAATTTCCTGCTCGACCAGCTTCCGCCCCTTCTGGATAGGCACGAGTGAACCCATGTCCTGTTTGCGCTCCGCTTCCGTCAGGAGCGCATCACGCAGTGGCACGCGATCCTTGGTAGTGCGAATGATCTCGATCAGCTCGTGCTTGGCCACTGCATTGCGCGTTTCGCTGCCGAGGATGTCGTCGAGGCGGGACTGGGCGCTGCGCTCATCGCGCAGCCTTAAGAAATACTGCAGCGGATCCGTGATCCGCCACCGGGCGAACAGATCGACCGAGATGTAAAGCTTGTCCTTGGTCGGCATGTCCGACGGATTACCATCCCATTCGAGCACACGTTGGTCAATCGAGTTCACCTGCTGGATGAAGGGGAGCTTGATTTTCAGACCGGCCGTGGTCACGGGTTCGCCGACCGGCTTTCCGAATTGGGTGATGATAATCTGCTCGACTTCGCTGACCGTGTAGATCGAACTGAAGAGGACAAACACGGCGACACCGAGTAGCGCCAGCAAGGCGGTCAGTTTATTCATGGTCGTTCACCGTTTTGAGTATCGAGATTGAGCAGTGGCAGGATATTTCGCGTCTCGTCGTCGACGATGATCTTCGAGCGGATACCGGGTAGGACCTCCTGCATCGTTTCGACATAGATGCGGCGGCGCGTAACTTGCGGAGCCTTCAGATATTCTGTCAGCAGTGCGTTGAACCGGGCGACATCGCCTTCCGCTTCGTTGATGCGTTTCAGGCGGTAACCGTCAGCCTCACGAATCCGCTGATCCTTCTCGCCCTCGGCCAGTGGAATCACCTTGTTATATTCGCGCCGGGCTTCGTTAATCAGTTTCTCTTTTTCCTGTTGCGCCTGGTTGACCTCGTTGAACGACTCCTGCACCGGTTTCGGAGGATTGATGTTCTTGAGCTGCACCTGGTCGATGTTGATGCCCATCTCGTATTTCGTCGACAAAGCCTGCATCTTGACGAGCGCTTCCGATTCGATCTCCTGGCGCCCGATGGTAATCACCTCGTCCACTGTGCGGTCACCGACAACTTCTCGCATGACTGACTCGGAGACGTAGCGCAGCGTTGCTCTCGGCTCCCGAACTTCAAACAGATATTTTGTCGGGTCTGCAATTCGGTATTGAACGACCCATTCCACAAGCGCGGCATTGAGATCGCCCGTCACCATCTCTGTTTCGCGCTTGCCGTCGACGGGACTTTGGTAGGGGTCGGTTGCACCCGGCGTTGTGAATCCGAATTCCTGCTTCAACTGCCGTTTGACCGGCACGATCGTTGCGATATCGATGCCAAGGGGGAACTTGAAATGCAGGCCGGGTTGGACCTCCTTCAGGTATTTGCCGAAGCGCTGCACCACCGCTACCGAGTCACTTGGCACCGTGTAGTACGCGGTCCAGGCACCGAACAGAAATAACGCTATCGGGATTATCACAATGCCGCTGAATGGACCGCCGGACAGGATCCGCTTCAGTCCATCCTGGCCCTGACCAATTAATTGCTCCAGCTCGGAGCCTGGACGGTTGCCGCCTCGTGAAGCCGATTGACCGTTGTTACCGTTATTCCATGCCATCCATTTATCTCGTCTTTGGTTTGGTTTTTCGAGGGCCGGTTAGCCTGTTAACTATATTTCGTTAGTTACCTTGAATAGTCAAGTGCA
>JALHUQ010000436.1 GCA_022866645.1 Woeseiaceae bacterium
CAGTAGAATTTTTTCATCGTGAATGATGACGATTTCGGGCAAGGTTCGCGCGAAATCCTTGAACAGTCGGTCTCTGCCTTGAATCTTTTCATCGCGCTCACCGAGCGCATCGAACAATCGATTGACGTTCTTCGCAATCTGCCCTGTCGCCGGATCGTCAGGTATCGTTAACCTGTGACCCACCGATGCATCTTTCGATGCCTCCAGCATTTCAACATTGAGACGTTCAACCCGTCGAACCAGATTGCTGCGCGAAACCCACAGCCAGACTAAAATCCCCACAGCCACTGCGGCGAACGATGTCAGTGAAACTATAATGGCGAAGGATGACATTCAGAACCCAAAATCAGCGCGAAAGTATCGAGATTCAACCAAGTAGGTGATGTTCATTTGTTATTATTAGGCTCAATACGCATCGCCGTTAGCAGCAATGTCGGGTATAAGAAGCTTACATAAATCAAGCATCTGTAAGCATATCTCAGCTACACGACCCCGCTGCGGCGATTCACCATAATTCAAGAAGAGCGTACTCTTGACGACGCCAATTAGTCTCCACCAGTACGGCGCAACGCCTATTTTTCTAATTAATTTCAGTGATATACAGGTAATACAAGCATGAATACAGATTTTGCCCGCCAGCAAATGATTGAACAGCAAGTCCGCGCGTGGGCCGTTCTTGATGTCAACGTCCTGGAAGGCCTGAAAGAAGTGCCTCGAGAACTGTTTGTCCCGGATGGATATGAAGCGCTTGCCTTCGCCGACACCGAGATTCCTATCGGCCATGGTCAGTGGATGATGACGCCGACGATCGAAGGTCGGGTTCTTCAAGCTCTCGGACTTGCGGGAGGCGAGAATGTCCTGGAGATCGGCACCGGCAGCGGTTTCCTTACTGCCGTGCTCGCGAAATTATCCGCGCATGTTACGAGTATCGACATTCATGATGATTTTCTTGACTCGGCTAGACATCGTCTGGATCTCTGCGACATCAAAAACGTCGAACTCATCAAGATGGATGGTACAAAAGAGTTACCCAATGGAACATTTGATGCCATAGCGGTCACTGGATCCATGCAAACGCTCGATTCGCGGCTGGTCGACGCATTGAGTCCTGGCGGGCGTCTATTTATCGTCCTGGGTGATGCACCGGCAATGACAGCAACCCGAGTGATGCGCTTCGACGTCGATACGTGGCAAAGTGATACTCTGTTTGAGACCAGCTTGCCGCCGCTGGTCAATGGCGCGTTACCGCCACAGTTTTCGTTTTAGAGTAAGAAGTTGTGCGATCAGCGAAACCAGTTGCGGGTCTGTTGCATCTAAACAGGGCATGAAAACATTCCAACTGGTTTAGTGATGTAGTAGACTATAACACCTTAAGTCAAAGACAGTTCACCCCGGAACGGTAAAAGATGAAAAAAGTTAATAATATCAATGTATTACTATCTTTGCTTGGCGCCTTCGTGCTGTCGGGCCCTGCTCAAGCCGAGTCCTTGCTGGAGATTTACCAGCAGGCCCTGCAAAGCGATCCTCAGATTCATGAGGCCGAGGCGAGGCATCTTGCGGCGCTCGAAGCCAAGCCCCAGGCTCGCGGTGTGATGTTGCCGCAGATCAATGCGACCGGCGACTGGAACGAGACGGACGTGTCAGGATCCAGTTTTTCGTTTATTAATGGCGAGACGACGACCTTTGACCAATCGGCTACCAACACGTTCTGGGGTGTCAGCTTGCGACAGTCTCTGTTCCGCTGGGACCAGATTGTCAATCTGAAGCGCGCCGACAAAACCGTTACTCGAGCCGAAGCAGTCCGAGAGGCTGCGCAGCAGGACCTTATTGTTCGAGTTGCACAGCGCTATTTCGATGTCCTCGCCGCTGAAGATCGTCTGACGTCCATAAACGCCAACCGCGAGGCGATCGCGCGCCAACTCGAGCAGGCCAAACAACGATTCGAGGTTGGTCTCATTGCGATAACGGACGTACAGGAATCGCAGGCGGCCTATGATCAATCCGTAGCGAGCGAAATCGGCGCGAAACGGACGCTTGCCACTGCGCGCAATCTCATGCGTGAAATAACCGGGCAGTACATTTCTGAATATGATGCGCCGGCAGACGACTTTCCCTTAGTGAATCCGGCGGACGATGAAACAAGCTGGGTCGAACTCTCGCTGGCACAAAATCTGAACCTCGTCGCGAGCCGACTTGATGAACAGCTCGCTCGTGACGAAATTTCATACCGTCGCAATGGCTACTATCCAACGCTGGATCTTGTTGTCAGCACCGGTGAAAGCACATCCGAAGGAGACGTCTTCTCGAGCAGCTCCGCCGGTAACTTCACGAACAATTTTGACGACGCCAATGACCGGGATGTCGTTTCCCTGCAGTTCACCGTGCCGCTATTCGCCGGCGGCTACAATTCATCACGCGTAAAGGAAGCGGTCTACCTGCATCGCGCCAGCCGCGAGCAGCTGCAGCGCATCACACGAGAGACAGAGCGGCAGGCTCGGGATGCCTACCTCGGCGTCCTTGCCGAGATCAGTCGGGTAAAGGCGCTGGATCAGGCTGTTGCCTCCAGCACGACGGCCCTGCAGGCGACCCAGGCGGGCTATGAAGTTGGAACGCGAACGATCGTCGAAGTACTGAATTCGCAGTTTTCGCTGTATGTGGCGATCACGAACTTCTACCAGAGCCGGTACGACTACATCATGAACGCACTGCGCCTGAAACAGGCCGCCGGCACTCTGGAGATACAGGATCTGGAGAAGATTGATCGGTGGTTAAAAGACCGCCCGTCACCCGAAGAAGCCGCCGCCGCAAGACAGCAACGCTCCTAGTCAGACGCCTCATGGGCAAGTAGCGGCTCCAGCAATACCAGGAGCCGCTTTAGTGAGCCGCGATTTTGCTCGAGTATTTTTAGCCCGTTCTTGCCGATCTTCTCGGCTTCATCAGGTCTATCGATCAATTCGGAAACCGTGGCCGCCAGCTCGGCGCTATCTGCAACGATTCGACACGCACCCAACTCAACAAAACTTTCGGCGATTTCCTGCGCATTGAAAAGGTGCGGTCCCGTAACGATAGGCAAACCTTGAGCTGCTGGCTCCAACAGGTTATGCCCACCGACCGGTACCAGACTGCCGCCGACGAAGGCGATGTCACTCGCCGCGAAGAAAAGTGGCACCTCGCCCATGGTATCGACAAGAAATACCTCGGTTGCAGCATCGCAAGACTGCCGCTCTGTCCTGGCGACAGCGCGGAACCCCAGTCTTTCAGTCAACTCCCGGACACTGCCAAATCGTTCAGGATGACGGGGAATCAGTACGAGAAGTAACGCAGGGTGATTTTCGAGCAAGGTCCGGTGCGCTTCGAGTACCTGTTGCTCCTCGCCCTCGTGCGTACTCGCGGCAATCCATACCGGACGCTTTCCGAACAGCGTGCTGCGTAATAATGCGCCTTCGCTGGCGATGTTAGGTTCGAGTTTGACATCGAACTTGATATTGCCAGTCACCAATGTGCGCTCTGGATTCGCGCCGAGTTCCAGAAATCTGTTGGCATCCGCCTGTGTTTGCGCGGCGATGATAATGCCATGCGACAGTGTTTCCCGAATTAAGGGCAGCCAGCGGCGGTAGCCGGGTATCGATTTCGGTGATATTCGTGCGCTGACAAGAATAAGA
Source organism: Woeseiaceae bacterium (assembly GCA_022866645.1). Classification (GTDB taxonomy): domain Bacteria; phylum Pseudomonadota; class Gammaproteobacteria; order Steroidobacterales; family Woeseiaceae; genus UBA1847. The sequence goes on from JALHUQ010000436.1 coordinate 3,663, forward strand.
GGAATTTTTCTAACCCCACAGCCACGGTACAGATTTGGCCATATTTCGGTTTCCATGATCATGGCAGCACGCGGATGCACAGAAGAAAAGAAACTCCGAATCGCATTCGGAAATTCGAATGGGATATAGCAGTGCTGAACATCGTCACCAAAAAGCGCAGCGACCCTCGCGGCACCGGTTGGTGTTACCGTAGTGACGACAAGTTTCTGGCCAGGACAGCGCTCAATCAACGCGCGAATCAGGGGCACGGCGGCCTGAACCTCACCAACCGAAACAGCATGAACCCATATGCATTCATCAAGCTTGGGGAAGCCGAAACCAAAGCGCTGCCCCAGCCTGTCCAGATAAGATCGGTTGGCAATGCCTCTGATCAACCAGTAGACGGCGAACGGGATCAGTAACAGATAAGTCAGCAGGTTATAGAGTAGCTGCACTAGTCGCTGAGCTTGTCGATAATTCGACTCGACGAGAGGCCGTCACGAAACGCCAAAACCCGAACCTCGCCGCCATTTTGCAAAACATCTTTGCCACCCGCGATGTCGTCGGGCTTGTAATCGCCGCCTTTGACGAGAACGTCCGGAAGCACGTCGGCAATCAATGCAGCGGGAGTGTCGCCCGAAAATGGCACAACCCAATCCACGGCGGCAAGACCTGCCAGTACCAGCATGCGATCTTCAAGCACGTTAATGGGTCGAGTCTCACCTTTGAGGCGGCGGACTGATGCGTCATCGTTGACTGCCACAATCAGGCGGTCACCGAGACTCTTTGCTTCCTCAAGATACGCTACATGTCCCGCATGCAGCACATCGAAAACGCCGTTCGTCATGATGACCCGCTCGCCGCGATCGCGGGATTCGGCAACGATCAACTTCAGTTCTTCCAGCCCCAGCAGTGCACGCCCGCCTTGACCGCGCTCGTGTAACGACAGGCTGATTTCGCCCGGCGTGACCGTGGCCACGCCAATCTTCCGCACTACAAGTCCCGCAGCGATATTGGCCAATGCCGCTGACGAGGTCAGACTTTGGCCGCTCGCGACGGCGCCCGCGAGCGTTGCAATGACAGTATCTCCAGCGCCAGTCACGTCAAAGACTTCTCGCGCCCGCGTAGAGAGAAATACTGGCTCCTTATCGGCTTCAAGAAGCAACATGCCTTTCTCACTTCTCGTCACAAGTAAGGCGTCAAGGTCCAGATCATCCAGCATCTCTCGCGCGCGCTCGACAAGTTTCTCGTCGCTATCGCAAACGCCAACGACGGCTTCAAATTCAGCCTGATTCGGTGTGATTACGGAAGCACCGCGATATTTTTCGAGATCGCTTCCCTTTGGGTCAACCAGCGCTGGCACACCGGCCTCCCGACATGCAGAAATCATTGCGACGATGTCGGTCAGCGCGCCCTTGCCATAATCGGATAGCACGACAGCACCGGCTCCCTTGAGGGATTTGCGCAGCAAGCGAAGGACCTCTCCGCCCGGCACGGCGCTTGTATTTTCCTGATCGAGACGGATTAATTGTTGACCCCGGCTCTGAACTCGCGTCTTCGTGATGGTTGGTCGATCTTTGACTGTGTGCAAATCGCAGGCGATATCACGACTCTTCAAGATCGCACGTAATGAAGCAGCCGCATCGTCGTTTCCGACCACACCGATCAACCGGGTTGTTACTCCCAGACTGGCCAGGTTAACCGCGACGTTGGCGGCACCACCTGGGCGATCGTCGGTTTCTTGCACGTGGACAACCGGGACCGGCGCTTCCGGGGAAATTCGGCCGGTTGAGCCGAACAAATAGCGGTC
>JALHUQ010000060.1 GCA_022866645.1 Woeseiaceae bacterium
CCTGATTCGGTGATGTTGATATGAGCCTGCTGCAATGGAAACCGGAATTCTCCGTCGGCATCGATTCGATGGACCATGAGCATCGCGAGATGATCGATCTCATTAACGGTACTTACGAAAAACTCGAGGCGAACTCCGACGCAATTCAAGTAGAGGCCTGTCTGGGAGATATCCTGAGCACGATCTCAATGCACTTCGCACTGGAGGAAAGCCTGATGAGGCGCAGCCAATATGAGGAATATCAGGCGCACAAGAATGATCATGAGGAACTTCTGGATCAGATCAGGGATCTGATGGATGATTTTTTCGCCGATCCTCTTGCTGGTGCAAAGCGACTCGAGGAGAGTCTGTCCGATTGGTTTGCGCGCCATTTTTCAAGTTTCGACGCGCGACTGCATGGACGATTGGCAGCGAAGTGATCGGACAACGCTTGTTCGATCACAGGGAGTGGTTGCTGTCAGGCAGCCAGCATAGTTTGAAGTACGTTGAAAGAAATCAGCGCCAGCGCCAGAAAAATGACGAAGAAGATCGCCTGCCGTTGCTTCAGCACCTCTCCCTTGCGATTTTCAATCCTGCGAATGATCCAGTCCGCAAGCAGATAGATGACGGCCGCGTTGAGCGTAAATACCAGGATTTCCATCATGGCGCGCGTCTCCTGCTCATGGATTTGTAGGCGACGATAAGGAACAACACGCCGCCGATCACCGACACCAGTCCGCCAAGTCCCATCAGTCCCATGCCCGCTTTCTGTCCCAGTCCTTCCAGTCCCTGTGCGATTCCCGCGGTCTTTCTCTGCACGCCGTAGCCGCCGCTCCATGCGAGCCCGACAATGTGCATCAGCTGGCCGCCGCCATACAAATAGGGCTGCCACGTTGCCATGCGTTCAGGGATCGCGCCGAATCCGAGCCGCGGCAACAGGTAGTACGTCAGACCCATGAATGCGATCGTTACACCTACCGTCGCTCCGTGGTAATGCGCCGGAATCACGATATCAAGCCCTGCGATCATGAAGCCGAGAATGCCGCCAACGGCAAAGAGGCCGACGGAACTGACCAGAGCAGCGCGTAAGTAACGGCTCTCGCCGGACGGCTTTTCGGCGCGCCACAGGCTCGCTGCAACCGCCAAACCCAAGGGCAGACAGGATAGTCCGCCGTACTTCATCAGTTCGGTAAAGGCGAGGCGGTGACCGGCCGTCGTAACGTCATGAGCCAGATAAAGAAACGGCACGGTGATAGCCGGCAGCGCGAGAAGAATCAGAAAGACGAACGTTAGGCGCGGTGTGAGTTCGAAGTGACAGCCGCTGGCCGCAGCGAGAACGATCCACGCAATCATCATCAGTAGTGTGTAGCTGAATTGAAGGACATGGCCGCCACCCCAAAACAAAAACTCGAAATAGATCAGTCCATCCATTTCACCGGGTATGCCGTGCCAGGATGCGAGAACCGCGATAATCGCGAGTCCTGTCAACATCGTCGACAATGAGATTCCGGCTTGCAGCGCCGACGTGCCGCTCAGCTTTTCGCCGAGTCGCATACGAAACATGACCGCGCGAAGCAGATGGCTGAGTATGCCGAGAGCGAACATGACGAGGCCGCCATAAAACAGCGGATGTTGCAGTACCGGCACATAGTTATTCATCAACGGGTTGCCGGCCCCTGCGAATGGGCTGACGATAATGACCGCTGTGCCCAGCGCCGCAAGCGAAAACGATAAGCGATCCCAAATCGGTTTGTCGTCGCGAGTACTAAGACTCCAGATCGCCGCAGACACGGCCAATAACCAGATCAATACTGACAAAGTGACGTGTACAACCAGAGCGGTACGAAAGAAGTCCAGGAATGGAATGAGTTCCTGAATGACCGGCGTTCGGGCGACCACCAGCAGTATCGAAAACAGGCCGGCGCCAAGCAATGAAACCAGACCGAGGGTCAGCCATGCCGTGGCAGCACGGCGAGTGTGGTCGCTGTGCACCGGTAACTCATATATGTGCCTGGAGATTGTCGCCACCTGTCCATCCACCTGAAACTTGCTGCGAACGCTACAGGCCAAAAGCCATATACGCTACAGGCCAAAAGCCATATACGTCAATGCGTGATAATCTCAGACCATGAAAATTTCAGACTGTAACAACATCATGGATTTTCGCCGCATCGCGCGGCGACGGTTGCCGTCACCGGTATTTAATTACCTCGATGGCGGGGCGGATGATGAATGGACACTGGGTCGAAATACGACCGCTTTTGACGACTACGAGCTGCTACCTGCACAGCTGTCTGACGTTAGCAGCATCAATCTGAAAACTAAGTTGTTTGGCGAAGCGGTCGACTGGCCGGTCATGATATCGCCTACCGGAGCATCAAAATTGTTTCATGCTGCCGGTGAGCCCGCGGTTGTTCGCGCTGCAGAAAAATTCGGCATGGTCTACAGCCTGTCCGCGCTGGCGACAACGACGATTGAAGATGCGGCGACGGCAAGTCAGGGGCCGAAGATGTTTCAGATATACATATTGAAAGATCGCGGACTGACGGCCGAATTCGTGAGCCGCTGCAGGTCCGCGGGTTACAAGGCGCTGTGCCTGACTGTCGATACCCCGGTTCCGGGCAATCGGGAACGAGATGCGGTGTACGGTTTCACATCGGGACGGGTGCCCCTGAAAAGCATACCGAGCTGGCTGCGGCATCCCGGGTGGCTTTATCGGGCTCTCGTCAAGAAAGACCTGGAGATGGTCAACCTCGCGAGCAGTGATCGACCGTCGCAACAGGGCGATATGAGTTTGTTGGAGTATTTCAATGACCAGCTCGACCGCTCATTGACCTGGAAGGACGTCGAATGGCTGGCGTCTGAATGGAACGGACCGCTGGTTATCAAGGGTGTGCAAACGGTCGCCGATTGCAGAAATTCAGCGAACTCCGGCGCCACAGCCGTCATGTTATCGAACCACGGCGGGCGGCAGCTGGAGGCAGCCCCTGCGCCGGTCGACTGCATCGCCGACGTCGCGGATGCACTTCACGACCGACTTGAGATTATTTGTGACGGTGGCATACGTCGCGGTACTCACGTGGTCAAAGCACTGGCTTTGGGTGCCAGCGCCTGCAGCATCGGCCGCGGCTATTTGTACCCTTTGGCCGCCGGCGGACAGGCGGGCGTTGAAAGAGGCCTTACCCTGTTGCGCGCCGAGGTCGAAAGAACGATGGCATTAATGGGTTGTGATTCGGTCCGGAAACTGGGCGCGAGCTTTATTCGACGCCGCGGCTAGCGACAGCAATAGCGGCGATCAGGTTGGTATTTGGTAGGAATTTGCCCGCACTGCGGGTAACATTTCGGCAGCTGCGACCATGACGGCGCAGTGATTAAGCCGTAATTGAACGGTCGTTTTTTCCAGAGGTAGATATGGCAGGCGAAAGAGTTTCAGGAACCGTAAAGTGGTTCAACGACGATAAGGGATTTGGTTTTATCGAGCGTGAAGGTGGTCAGGACGTATTCGTTCACCACACAGCTGTTCAGATGGAAGGATTCAAGTCTCTGAAGGAAGGGCAGAAAGTCACGATGGAAGTGACCCAGGGCCAGAAAGGACCGCAGGCGGAAAACGTCATCGCCGAGTAAGTCCAGCCGAACCTGCCAGCGGCGCCCCGGACTTCTTCGAGTAAGGCCGGGTGCGTCGCTGATGATTTCAGCGCAACGACGAGCATTTGAGCGAGAACGGACCGGAATAACAGCCGGTTCGAGACGTTTTTTTGTGCAGGCGAACTACGATGAAACCCTCGCTGTGAATATTCGTATCCAAAACAATTCGATTCGACTGCGTCTTACACGCAGCGAAGTCGATATCGTGCGCAAGACTGGCGTAGTGAAGTCGCATACCGGTTTTCCCGGCGGGCGGCAGCTTAGTTACAGTCTGGAGAGCAGTCCAGCGAGCGTCAGCCCTGCGGCTTTTTATTCAGATAACGAAATTCGCGTGTCCCTGCCGGAGACGATAGTACTGGCATGGGCGACGACCGAGCAGGTATCAATCGACGGCGAGCAGATTCTCGACGACGGAGACACACTGACCATACTGGTGGAAAAGGATTTCGCCTGCCTCGCGCCGAGGCCGGGTGAGGACGAGTCGGACATGTTTCCGCACCCGGAAATTGACACTGGGCTGTGCTGATGGCGGGCAGGCGATACACGCATTTCGAAAAGAAAACGATCAGCTTCCTCAAAGAATTGGGCGCGAACAATAATCGAGAATGGTTCAAAGCCAACAAGGCCCGTTACGAGGAAGATGTCCTCGACGTCGCATTGCATTTTATTCAGACCATGCAGGACCCACTCGCCGAATTTGCTCCGCACTTCACGGCGGTTCCAACACGTATCGGCGGGTCGCTAATGCGTGTTTATCGTGACACGCGATTCTCAAACAATAAATTACCGTACAAAACCAATATCGGCATCCAGTTTCGGCACGAGCGCGCCAAGGATGTGCATTCGCCGGGTTATTACGTGCATATTGCGCCGGACGAAGTATTTCTGGGTGTCGGAATGTGGCGTCCCGACGCGGATCCGCTCAAGCAGATTCGAGATCGCATTGCGGCCCGGCCGGAGGAGTGGCAACGGGCCATCAGTACGCCGGCATTCAAACGCCAATTCAGCCTGGGCGGTGAGTCGTTACAGCGTCCTCCACGAGGCTTTGATAAGGACCACCCTTGCATTGATGACATCAAACGGAAGAGCTTTATCGCTGTGCGCAGCATGGCGGTAGAGGATAGTCTGGCGACACAGTTCCAGCGCAGCGTTGAGACGTCGTTCAAACAGGCCAAGCCGTACATGGAGTTTTTGTGTGCCGCGGTCGGCGTAAAACTCTAGTGCCGGTAACTTCCCCGGTTGACTCATCCTACTGATCCAGCGCGGCGCGCAATTCCCGCAATAAAGTGGCCGCACTTGGGCGATCCGCGATAAATTTTGACAACGCCGTATAGCGAATGATGCCGTTGCGATCGACCACAACCGCGGCTGGCCAGACGGTATCGTCGCCGTACTCTTCTTTATGGTCTTTCGGCACCCCCGACTCATACAAGAGGCCCAGCTGCCTCGCGACTGACAAATCCTCGTCCAGCCAAAAATCGAACTCGACTTCGAAGAACTTAGCCACGCGCCGCGTTGTTGCCAGTGGTTTCGGCGTAATCAGAATCAGTCTCGCGCCGAGGTCGATAATGTCCTTGTAGTGGACGGTCAGATTCTGGACTTGTGAGTTGCAGAACGGGCACCAGTTACCGCGGACAAACAGCAGGACGGCAGGCGTGCCGTGGAGCTCAGTAGAGCGGACCGGCTTGCCGTTTTCATCGACGGCGCGAAAATCCGGTAGTGCTTGCCCGGGTTGCAGGACAGGAGGTACAGGTCTGCCGGCTTTTCGAAATCCCCAGTAAAGCAAAGACGCCAGCAGGATGGCGACGGCAATTATTAATAGTGCAGTGTTGCTCATAGGGACGCAGTATCGCCTTCGATTGGTCGTGGACACAAGGTTGGTTTTATGGATACTGAGGTGGGTCATTAGTCGACAAGTAATCATGAGCAGCAATCCGATAGTCTGGGAGCCCGGCACCACTCGAATTCGCGAATCGGCGATGTACCGATTCATGCGACAACAGGGGTTCGACAACTATGCCGATTTGCATCAATGGTCGATCGATGAGGCCGCGGCGTTCTGGATAGCGTGCAGCCGATTTTGCGAGATAGACTTTGATCAAGCAGCAGAGACCGTGCTGCCGCGTCCGGACAATATTATGGACGCCGGTTGGTTTAGCGGCGCGCGGCTGAATTTTGCGGCGCATTTGTTGCGGCACACGGGCAATGAGGCCGCCCTTGTTTTTTGCGGCGAAGACGGAACTCGTCGGGAAATCAGTCGTGACGAATTGCGATCGAGCGTTGCCCGGCTTGCATCGGCGTTACGGAACAGTGGTGTTGAAAAGGGCGATCGAGTTGCCGGCTTCCTGCCAAATTGCCCGGAAGCGGTCATGGCAATGTTGGCGACCGCAAGTATTGGCGCGATCTGGTCGTCCTGTTCGCCTGATTTCGGGGTCAATGGTGTGCTTGATCGATTCGGCCAGATCGAACCGAAGATATTGTTCGCGGTTGATGCCTATCTCTACAACGGCAAGACCTGCGATACACGAGTCACAGTTGCGAGCGTTGCGCGGGCAATACCGTCGCTCCTCAAAACCGTCATCGTCCCGTTTGTTGATCCGGTAGCGGCGGTTGCCGAAATTCGCAACGAAATAGCCTGGCAGGACTTTCTTGCTGCTGACGCGGACCTTGAGATAACGCCGGTTGATTTCAATCATCCTTTGTACATCGTGTATTCGTCCGGTACGACGGGCATGCCGAAGTGCATCGTGCACGGGCACGGCGGAACTTTATTGCAGCAAAGTAAAGAACACGTTCTACACACGGGTGTGATGGATGGCGACAGGCTGTTCTATTTCACAACCTGTGGCTGGATGATGTGGAACTGGCTGGTCTGCGGACTTGGGACAGGCGCGACGCTGATACTGTTTGATGGCGCGCCCTTTTTTAGTGATGGCCGTATCCTCTGGGAGATTGCGGAGCGCGAGCGCATTTCGATTTTTGGCACTAGCGCGAAGTACCTGTCGGCGTTGCAAAACACCGCCGTCAGGCCCAGGTACGATTTTTCACTACCGACGCTGCGTACTGTGTTGTCGACCGGATCGCCGTTGGCACCCGAGAGTTTCGATTTCGTCTACGCAGCTATAGCCAGTGATCTGCAGCTTTCGTCCATTTCGGGAGGGACCGATATCCTGAGTTGTTTCGCTTTGGGAAATCCTGTGCTTCCGGTTCGCCGCGGTGAATTGCAGTGCAAAGGTCTTGGCATGGCGACGGAAATTTTTGATGACAATGGCAGGTCAGTGATCGGCGAGCACGGCGAACTCGTGTGCACCAAACCTTTTCCGTCGACACCCATCGGGTTTTGGAACGATCCCGACGGCGCTCGATATCGAGCCGCCTATTTCGAGCGTTTTCCAGGCGTCTGGGCACACGGCGATTTCGCCGAGCTGACGACAGACGGCGGCATGGTCATTTACGGACGGTCGGATTCCGTACTGAACCCCGGTGGCGTCCGCATCGGAACAGCGGAGATCTACCGGCAAGTCGAGAAACTGGATGAGGTGCTTGAAAGCATCGCCATTGGGCAGGTGTGGGAGGGCGATGTACGGGTGGTCTTGTTCGACGTGCTAAAAGAGGGCATCGAACTTGATGAGGCACTGGTGAGCCGAATTCGAAAAACCATACGCGAGAATACGACGCCTCGTCATGTGCCTGCGAAGGTCCTCGCGGTGCCTGAGATTCCGCGAACGAAAAGCGGCAAGATCGTTGAACTGGCGGTGCGTTCTATCGTCCACGGCGAGGAAGTGAAGAATACCGAGGCGCTTGCAAACCCGGAGGCGCTGGAGCACTTTCGCGGACGTGCAGAACTGCAGGCCTAGGGGAACGGATTGCCAAAATCAAAATTGTCCGGTATCGAAGTGGTGCGCGGAAAAGTGTTGCCGGAATGGATCGACGTCAACGAACATATGAACGTCGCTTACTATGTTCTGGCGTTTGACCAGGCGGTCGATTCACTGTGGGAGGAATTGGGTATTACAAGAGATCACGTTAACGTGACGAACAGCTCAACGTTCGCCGTCGAAACTCACATCACGTGGCAACGGGAGCTGGCGCTGGACGAGCCTTACATCATCACCTCGCAATTGCTCGCCTACGATAACAAGCGCATTCACCAGTTCATGCGTATGTACCATGCTGACAAACGCTACCTGGCCGCGACCGCCGAGTGGCTGAATTTGCATGTGGATCTCAAGGTGCGAAAAGTGTCGCCCTGGCCGGACGCGATCCGCGAGAAAATTGCGGCCTTTGCCGATCGCCAGAGTGACTGGGGCTGGCCTGCAGAGGCGGGCAAGCAGATGGCCGTCCCTCATCCCATCTACACTGCTGCCGGGAACAACTGATGGGAAGGTTTCTGCTTGCAATCGATCAGGGCACGAGTAGCAGCCGTACCGTAATTTATGACCACGCTACGTCGGTGGTCGCGAGCGCGCAGCAGGAGTTTGCGCAGATCTACCCGCAGCCGGGTTGGGTGGAGCATGACCCGGAAGCGATCTGGAAATCCGTACGCGCGGTGACAGAAAAAGCGATGGCCGCCGCGGGCGCTGCGGCGAGTGACATTACCGCGATCGGCATTACCAACCAGCGCGAAACAACATTGGTGTGGGATCGCGAGACCGGTGTTTGCGTGTATAACGCCATCGTCTGGCAAGACCGGCGGACCGCCGAATTATGCCGATCGTTGAAAAACAACGGTCTCGAGACAACGGTTGCGAGCAAGACTGGCCTGCGCCTGGACCCGTATTTTTCGGC
>JALHUQ010000437.1 GCA_022866645.1 Woeseiaceae bacterium
CGTGCGGCCGCCAGCCTTGAAATTGGCAAGAGTACGCACTGTCGCGCCGGCTCCTGGCAAGCCGCCCACAAATCCCGCAATGAGATTTCCGATTCCCTGGCCAATGAGCTCTTTGTCGGAATCATGAAAACTGCGACTCACGTTGTCAGCGACCAGTGAGGTCAGCAGGCTGTCGATCGAACCCAGCGCCGCCTATACTGCCGCGCTAACAAGCATATAACTCAGCTGTGCAAAGTCGAACTGCGGGATCTGAAATGATGGCAGGCCCGATGGCACTGCGCCAAGGAGTGGCACATTGGCGATAAAGAACGCCGCGACTGTGCCAAGAATCAAGGCGAGTAACGGCGCCGGCAAAATGCGCGTGAGGCGCTTCGGCCACCACAGGCACACGCCCAGTGATAATAAACCGACGCCCACAGCGCGCCAATTGATGGAAGTAATATCACTCGGCAATGCGGTCAGAACGTTGACGACGTTAGGTGGCGCGACGTGACCGATCAGGGGTTCCAGCTGCAATATGATCAGTATGCAGCCGATGCCCGTCATGAATCCCGATATCACCGGGTAGGGCATCAGATTGATGTAACGCCCAATGCGCAGATAGCCGAATAAAATCTGAAAAGCGCCCGCCATCATGACAACCGTGAAGGCCAGAGCCGGTTGGCTGGCGAACTGAGTAAAAACGCTTGCCGAGACAATCGTCATGGGGCCTGTAGGCCCTGATACCTGTGCGTTGGTGCCACCAAAGAGAGCAGCGAACAGACCTACACAGATCGCGCCATACAGACCGGCAATCGGGCCCATGCCCGACGCCACGCCGAATGCGAGAGCCAGCGGAAGCGCGATAATGGCAGCAGTGGCGCCGCCGAAAATATCGCCGCGTAGATTGTCAGTGGATAGACGATTTATCTTTATGCCCAGCATGGCTACTCATTCACCCATTGTTCAATTTCAGAAGTCGCTTTATCACTCGTACCGAGTTCCACGGCCAGAAAGGGTAGCGCGGTTTCCATCGCGCCGCGCAGCGTCCACGGTGGATTTACCACAATGACGCCACTGCCGTACATCCCGGGAAGCGACTTTCTGTCAGCGACGCGCAGTGCGAGATGTAGCACGTCACGAATCGGCAGATTTTCGATATGTCGGCGCAGTGACACTGTGCGTCGTTCATCCAGAATGGGGTACCAGAGTACGTAGGTTCCCGTTGAAAATTGCCGGTGCAATTTGCCGAGAGTGGCAATTGCAGTTTCGTACTCGTGGCTGAGTTCATACGACGGATCCATCAGTATCAGGCCGCGCCGTTCGATCGGCGGCACGAGACCTGCGCTAAAGCGGTAGCCATCCTCGAGGTGACAATGCACGCGCCGGTCTTTTGCGAACATCTTTTTGAGCAAGGGAAAGTCGCTACTGTGCATCTCGCACAGCGCCAGTCGGTCCTGCGGTCGCAGCAGCGTCGCCGCAAACCAGGGCGAACCCGGATACTTCGTGAGATCGGGTGCGGAGTTGAACTGATGCACGAGAGCCAGGTAATCCTTGACCGCTTCCGGCGCGTCCCTCGTGCCCCAAAGCTTCGATATACCAAGGCCGCTTTCGCCTGTTTTCTGCGCATATTCGGAGCGCAGGTCGTAGCTGCCCGCGCCGGCGTGGGTGTCGATGTAGCACAGCCCGGCGTCTTTCTGAGTCAGGTATTTGAGCAACGAAGTCAGTACGACGTGTTTCATGACATCGGCAAAATTGCCGGCGTGGTAGGCGTGTCGGTAGCTGAGCATGATGCGCGGTGCCTAAGAATACCCTGAACAGAAAACCCCGCCACGAGGGCGGGGCTCGATCTTTGACTCAGCGCGTTACTCCGTGGCGTGAAGCGCCCACAGCCGATTACCGCTGCAATTCATGACGTCTTCGAAACCGCTTTCGACAGCCTTGCCTTCGTCAGTCTCAAGCTTTGCCTTGCCGGCAGCCCAGGTCGCCAGATCCGGGTAGGTGTCGACGTACAGGAAGCCTTCCGAATCGCCAACGACAGCCGTGGCTGCCGCGCTGCTGATTTTCTCGTTTACGTTAGCTTTCATCCAGGCCAGCCACTTTTTGTTGACCGCTTGGCCATCCTCAATATACGCCCGAAAGGCGAATAAACATAATGTCAGATTCAATTCTGGTCGTTGTCAACGTGTCCAGAGCCGCTGCGTTGAAATATCAGACAAACTAAATCGCTATGGCTAAGGAGAGGCAAAATGAATACAGGAAAGTTTAAAGCTAACGCAAAAGTACTGTTGTTGATCGCGGGCGTTACCCTTATCGGTAACGTCGCGTGGGCAGACGAGAACAATCAGGCAAGTGATCGATTCGATCGTCGCGGCGATCGTATCGACGAGCGTCTCGACAACCGAGGCGACCGAATCAATGATCGACTGGACAACGCTTCGGATCGTGCAGCAGATGCGGGACGTGATCACCGTGCAGAGCGCCTGGACAGGAAGGGCGATCGTATCGATCGTCATCTGGACAAGAAAGGCAATCGTATTGATCGCCGCTTGGATAAGAAAAGCGATCGCGTTCAACATCGACGCACGCGCCGAGGCAACTAGGCAAAGGATTTTTTGAAAAAGCAGTGAAAGCGGAGGCGGCCGGATAAGGCCGCCTCTTTTTTTGTTCGTCCAGAGCAAGTCTAATCATGTCCTTTTCGGCTCCGCGGGGTTCTTCCGGAGTGTTAGTCCGGTAGACTATCGCTCCCAACTTGGATCAAATCCCGTGTCTGATCCAGCCCGTACGCAAGGCCATGAATATGACGTCAGAAATTACCCCACCAATGCCGTCCTGGAGTATCGAGGACGCCGCAGAACACTATCGCGTCGACGCCTGGAGCGATGGTTTCTTCGTCGTCAATGAAAGCGGCCATATGGCCGTCAAACCGTTCGATGATGGTCCACTGAGCATCGATATCCTGGACGTGGTGGCGGAATTACGCGCACGCGGCGTCCGGTTTCCAGCGGTATTGCGTTTTCAGGATGTGCTGCGCGCTCGGGTAAAACGCATCAATCTCGCGTTTGCGGAAGCGATCCGCGAAGCCGGCTACCAAAGTACCTACCAGTCCATTTACCCGATCAAGGTCAATCAGCTGCATGAGGTCGTCGAGGAAGTGCTCGACGCGGGCAAACCTTTCGGCCTGGGTCTTGAATGCGGCTCGAAAGCCGAGTTGGTCGCGACTGTCGCGCACCTGGAATCCGACGATACACTGCTGATTTGTAACGGCGTGAAGGATCAGTCGATGCTATCGCTGATTTTGTCCAGTCAGCGGCTCGGCAAGAACGTCATACCGGTGATGGAAAAGTTCGCCGAATTCGAAGAGCTAATAGCACTCGCCGATGCGGCCGAGGCGACGACTCAATTCGGCGTTCGCGTTCGGCTGCGAACGGCGGGCGCGGGCAAATGGGCAGATTCGGGCGGATACCAGTCGAAGTTTGGCATTTCTCTGCCGGAGCTCATGCAGATCGTTGCGGCGCTGAAGGCGAATAGCACCGAACATCAACTCGCACTGCTGCATTTCCATCTCGGCAGTCAGATTTCGCACATTACCCAGCTCAAGCAGGCCGCCAAGGAGCTGGGGCAGATTTACGCCGAACTGATCCATATGGGATTGCCCATCCGCTACATCGATGTGGGTGGAGGCCTCGGCGTGAATTACACCGGCGCCTTCGAGGAAGGCAGTATTCAGTACAGCCTTCAGGAGTATGCCAACGCCGTGGTCTCGGCGATTCAGGATGTTTGCGACGCTCGCAAGGTGCCGCACCCGATACTTCTGTCAGAAAGCGGGCGGGCTATGACGGCTCATCACTCGGTACTGGTTGTCGAAACACTCGGTGCGTTTCGCAAGGACAATGCCCCGGACGAACACGTATTGCCGTCGGACTCGCATCGCCTGGCGCATAATCTTAATGAGCTCCTGACGTGGTTGCGCGAGACGGCATGGAAAGATGCCAGCGTCGATGAATTAGTCGAGGCCTATCATTCTGTTGTTGAGATTCATCAGGAAGCAGCGACCCTGTTCGCGATGGGCTACTTGCCATTGCAGCAGAATGCATTGATCGAGCGCATGTACTGGAGCGGCTGTTCGGCAATATTGCGGATATTGCGATCCTCATGGCCGGATTCGCTACCGCCGCAATTCTATGAATTGCAGACACTGCTGGTCGACCAGTACCTCATAGACTTTTCGGTGTTTCAATCCGCGCTTGATCATTGGGCAATCCAGCAGCCCTTTCCAATCGTGCCTCTGGATCGACTTGACGAGCGCCCGACGCGTCGCGCTTTGCTGGTCGATTTGACCTGCGATTCGGATGGCAAGATCTCGCAGTATGTATCATCGAACGACGACAAAAGTTTTCTTGAATTGCACGAGCTGAATCCGGGTGAGCCCTACTGCCTCGGTTTCTTCCTGATGGGCGCGTATCAGGACATCATGGGTGATGCGCACAATTTGTTCGGCCGCGTCGCGGAGGCGCATATTTACGGTGACGCCGAAGAGGATGGCAATTTCTGGATCGAAAAAGTAATTCCTGGAACGAAAATTCAGGACATGCTCGCGCAGGTGCAGTACTTCCCGAATGATCTGCAGCGACGCATGCAGAATCAGGTCAAGGAGAAAATCGATTCGGGCGCAATACGTCCGAAGCTTGGTATGGCGATTCTTGATCAGTACAAGGCGTGCTTCGAAGATGACACCTACCTTGTGAGCAATAGAGTGACGAAAGACGTCTCGGACTAGCAGACAAAAAAAACGCCCCTTGCGGGGCGATTTTTATTCATGCTGGTCTGATTATTCCCATTCGTAGCTGAATCGGATTCCCATCGTTCTTGGCCTTCTGTGGCCGAAGAATTGTGACGGTAGTATGCCGCCATTGTTATTCAGGCCATCGTAGGTGAATTCATCGGTGAGGTTCTCCACATACGCGGTTGCCGACCAGTTGTTGTTTGAGTGATAACCGATACGGAAGTCCATAATCGTGTTCGCAGCAATCATGGTCTCGGGATAAGCACCCCAGCCGCCGCCGCGCTCACTTTCCCAGAACGCGTCGAGACTGCCGACTATTTCGCCCTGTGCCAACGGGAAGTGACCGTTGAGGACCGCCGCCCCTGTCCACTCGGGTGCCCAGAACAGCGGACTTCCCTCACAACTGTCAGGCGTAGGGCCATCGCAGACCTTTTGCACGCCGGTCGCCTCTGTGTCGAGCCAGCTCGCGGCCAGGTAGAGATTCCAGTTGTCACTGAATTCAGTGGTGATCGATCCTTCCATTCCCATGCCGTCGACCTGACCGACGTTCTCCACCGTGTTGGCTCCGGTATCACCGTCAAAGAAGCTGATTTGCAACTCTTGATAGTCGTAGAAGAACGCAGAAATGTTCAGATCCGTGGTGTCCGCAAACACGCTGCCTTTGTAACCGAATTCGTAGGAGTCGACAGTTTCCGGCCGGAAGGAGTTCGAACTGGCGCCCGATGCCTGATCAACGTCAGTCGTGCAGCAAGGAATTTCGTCACCGGCTGCATCGACCAGTGAGAAGCTTCCATACCCGCCGGACTTGAAGCCCTGGGTGTAGCTTCCATAGATCATCGCACTGTCGGTGATGTTGTAACGACCAATCAACCTGGCTTGAGTGTCCGACCAGCTATCCGACGACTTTATCGGGCCGAGGGTTGTAAACCCGTAAGCGAACAGAGGACCTATCAGGCTCTCTGGCTGCGGGACGTCAAGGCTGAAGTCTTTCTTGTCATCCGTGTAGCGAACGCCGAGGCTGACGTCGAACTTGTCGGTGACGTCGTAAGACAGATCGACATAAGTTGCCCAGCCCGTGTATTCGCCGATCACCCGACCGGGTTCCGTGAGATTGCCATCCGAGCTCGCGGTGAAGGGTGAACCGAGATAATAGTAATAGCTGGCGCAATCGGAAATGCCCTGTCCGGGATAATAGTAATTGCCGTAGTAGTTACAAAAGGCGTCCTCGGAGCCGGACATCGTGAACACGACATCGATATTTTCTTTGTAGTAAGACGCGCCGGCGTACCATGATAACGGGCCATCACCGTTTGACGTTAAACGAAGTTCCTGCTGAAAGTAATCGCCGGTTTGTTTCTGCTGGTAGTTATTGATATTGATCGGTGTACCGTCATAGTCTTCAGTATAGAAGTAGTCGTGATCTTTGAAGCCGGTATTCGACGTCAGTGTGAAGCCATCGAAGTCGTAGTCGACTCGTGCACCGAGCGTTAGAATATCGGCGTTATCACGGTTACCCAGGGACTCATCTGAGTCAATTTCTCTTTCGGTGCCTCGTGGAACGATGGCATCGCCGAAAACGCCAAATAGCGTGTCCCAATAATCGCCTGTGGTGACCGCCCGGTAAACAGACCCGGACTGCTCACGCGTTTCGTATTCGACCTGCGTGTTGATAGACAGCTGGTCATTCTCATAAGTGGTGGACCAACGGATCGCCTGCTTGTCGTGCGAGATATAGTCTTTGCCGTCAAATACGTTATAAACAAAGCCGTCTTCCTGAGACGAGTAGCCGGCAAATCGCATCGCGAAGTTATCGCTGACGGGGACATTGACCGCGCCTTCAAATACCAAGGTTCCGCGCTCGCCAACATCAACATCGGCATATCCTGACAGGCCACCCTGAGGGTCGGCCGGGCGGGTGTAGACGCTGATGGCACCGCCGATCGAATTTCGACCGAACAGAAATCCCTGCGGACCACGCAAAACTTCGGCCCGCTCGATGTCGTACAAGCTCGTTACTGCGGAGCCGTTTCGGCCCTCGTACAATTCGTTCTTGAATATTGCCGCTGACGGGTCACCGCCGACACCGAAGTCCTGGGTACGGATGCCGCGAACACTGACCGCGTCAATGAAG
>JALHUQ010000438.1 GCA_022866645.1 Woeseiaceae bacterium
AAAGCGAAGAGCCGCGGCGAAACCGAACTGCACCGTCAGGTCTTCCGTCCCTGGGGCAGCTACGACGGTCTTGAAAATGCCGACGGATTTCAGGTGAAACGTCTGATCGTTAATCCCGGCGCAGTACTGTCTTTGCAGAAACATGCCCGTCGTGCTGAACACTGGGTCGTCGTTCGCGGCACCGCGAGAATTACGCGGAACGATGAAGTGTTTGATCTCGGCGTCAATGAATCGACGTATATTGCGATCGGTGATGTGCATCGCATCGCCAATCCATACGACGAGCCCGCGCACATTATTGAAGTGCAATGCGGTGACTATCTCGGCGAAGATGACATCGTGCGTCTGGAAGACAACTACGGCAGAGAAGGCACAACTACATGACGCTCAAAATTGACTGCTTCAAGGCCTACGACATTCGTGGCCAAATCCCGATTCAACTCAACGCCGAGGTTGCCTATCGCATCGGTAACGCGACGGCGGAATTCCTCGGCGCCAGGCGCGTTGTTGTCGGCCGCGACATCCGATTGTCCAGCGCGGAGCTAACGGATGCGGTTTGCAAGGGCATTACCGATGCAGGAGCCGAGGTACTCGACATCGGTCTCGTCGGCACTGAGATGGTCTATTTTGCCACGGCACATCTCGGCGCAGACGGCGGCATCATGATCACGGCCAGTCACAACCCTGCGGACTATAACGGGCTTAAACTGGTGCGCGAGGAAGCGCGGCCGATCAGCGCGGATACGGGTCTTCAGGACATTCGACGACTGGCCGAACGCGACCGTCGATTGCGGGTTAATGAGACCGGTGCGCGAACAGCGACAGACATTTTCAACACTTATATAAAGCATTTGCTGACCTATGTTGACGTGTCGGCTCTGAAACCCTTGAAACTCGTGGTGAACCCTGGCAACGGCGGCGCAGGCATTGCAATGGATGGTCTTAAGGGCTGCTTGCCGTTCAAATTCGTCGATCTGAATTATGAACCGGACGGCACCTTCCCGAACGGCATCCCGAATCCGATGTTGCTGGAAAATCAGGCGGTGACCTCGGACGTCGTTTTGGCGAACAATGCTGATATGGGTATCGCCTGGGATGGCGATTTTGATCGGTGTTTTCTGTTCGACGAGAACGGTACTTTCATCGAGGGCTATTACATCGTTGGGCTACTGGCCGAACGCATGCTGCAAAAAAATCCGGGGGCTAAAATCGTTCATGACCCGCGGGTACTTTGGAACACGCTGGATATCGTGGCCAGTGCTGGCGGGGAGGCCGTGCAAAGTAAATCCGGTCACTCGTTTATCAAGGAAAAAATGCGTGAGGTCGACGCCGTGTACGGCGGTGAGATGAGTGCACACCACTATTTTCGGGATTTTTCCTACGCCGACAGCGGCATGATCCCCTGGTTAATGGTGGCCGAGCTCGTGTCGATTACCGGCAAGTCACTGTCTGAACTGGTGGGCGAGCGGCAGGCGGAATTCCCCGCCAGTGGCGAGATAAACAGAAAGGTCGCGGACCCGGCAGCGGCGATTCAGGCGGTGCGAGACCACTATGCACCGGGCGCTGTGGCGGCCAATGACGTCGACGGAATCAGCATCGAATTTGAGGATTGGCGCTTCAATCTGCGCGGCTCGAATACTGAGCCCGTCATTCGCCTTAATGTTGAGAGTCGCGGCGACAAGAACCTCGTGGACACCAAAGTGCGCGAGATATTGTTACTACTGGAAAATCTGCCGTAAATTGTTTGACATAAACCGTCCGGACGGACAATTTGATCCGCGTTTAATGGCATGTACGGCGCGCTATTGAGCCACTTCCAGCCCTCGTGTAGGCTGGATCTGGAAGTGTGATGCAGTTCACACTGGGTATAGGACCGTAAGCTCAGACTCGAACCGTATTTATTAGTATTCTTACGGGCGCAACAAGACCGGTTAGGGAATAGAGAGTTCCTACTTGAGACCGGCCCCGGCCAAGTAAATCGACAAATCGGAATGTCTCAATGACGCACTATTTCAAAACCTCGGACGCGCTGCGGCGCATTCGGCGTATCGCATGCTTTCTTTTCATCACACTCTTGTCTGCCCCGGCTTTTGCTGCGGTGCCGACGGCGACTGCGGTATCGATTGGTGGTACTCCGGCGTTGGGCGAGGTATTGACCGGCCTCTACACTTACGATGATGTGGACGGCGACCTTGAAGGCACATCAACTTTCCGATGGTTACGCGATGGTGCATTGATTGCGACGACGCCGACCTACACTGTGGTTGCTGCGGATCAGGGCACTACGATCGTATTTGAGGTAACGCCGATTGCGTTGACGGGCGAAAACCCAGGGGCGGCGGTCCAGAGTATTGGAGTGGTGATTGCGGCGAACGTGCCGCCAACGGCGACCGGCGTATCGATCAGCGGTACTCCCGCGTTGGGCCAGTTATTGACCGGCGTGTACACCTACGCTGATGCGGATGGCGACTTTGAAGGTGCATCGACTTTCCGTTGGCTGCGTAACGGCGCACAGATAGCGACGACGCCGACCTACACGGTGGTCGCCGCGGATCAGGGCACAACGATTAGATTTGAGGTAAGGCCTGTCGCACTGACGGGTGCGACCCCAGGAGCAGCGGTCCAGAGTATTGGAGTGCTTATTGCGGC
>JALHUQ010000439.1 GCA_022866645.1 Woeseiaceae bacterium
CTGCCATATCGCCATTCCTTCGACATGCTTGGAGAGTCGGCGCTTACGGCGGCCGATGCGAAACGTTACCTCGACAACTACCACGACGGCATCGACAGTATCGGGAAGTCGTTGAAGCTACCACCAAAGGACGTCTTTTCCGCGCCCGGTATATCCGTAAAACTTTCGGCACTGCATCCGCGCTACGAATTCACGCACGAAGAGCGAGTCATGAAGGAGCTGGTTCCTGAAGTTTTGGAGCTTGCGCAACATGCGAAGAAGATCGGTATCAGCCTGACCATCGACTCGGAGGAAGCAGACCGCCTTGAGATGTGGCTCAATATTTTCGAAGCCGTGTATCGGGATCCATCACTGGACGGATGGGATGGATTCGGATTGGCGGTCCAGACCTACATGCGACGCGGTCGCGACACTCTGCGTTTTCTAACGGAACTGGCTGGCGACGCGGGGCGACGTATCCCGGTGCGGCTGGTCAAAGGCGCCTATTGGGATTCGGAAGTCAAGCGTGCACAGGAACGCGGCATAGACAGTTATCCGGTATTTACTCGCAAATCGCATTCGGACATATCGTATCTGGCGGCAGCGCGCCAGGTATTGGCTGCCGGCGACAAATTGTACGCGCAATTCGCGACCCACAACGCGCATACGCTGGCGAGTGTTTTGTATTATGCTGGTTCACGTCGTGACTACGAGTTCCAGCGTCTGCACGGCATGGGGGAAGATTTGTATGCCGAGGTAGTGGATCCCGAAAAGCACGATCGTCCCTGCCGCATCTACGCACCGGTTGGCAGTCACGAAGATCTGCTGCCATATCTGGTCAGGCGATTGTTGGAAAATGGCTCCAATACATCCTTCGTCAATCGTATTGTCGATGAGTCGATCGCTGTTGAGGACATCGTCGCCGATCCTATCGAACTCGCTCGGTCACATGATTTTCTGCCACACCCGCGTATCCCTCGCCCGGCAGATCTATTCCAACCCGAACGGCCGAATTCGAAAGGCCTGAATCTTGCCGACCGAAACGTGAGTCGAAAGCTGTTGGCAGATATGGAGGCCGCCGGTGGCAAGGTCCAGAAAGCCCGACCCATCGTTGCCGGCAAGGAGCAATCGGGTGAAGAAGTACCCTCTGTTAATCCTGCGAATACCTCCGAGGTCGTCGGTACCTGTATGTTGGCGAGTGTAGAACACGTCGACGCAGCACTGAAATCGGCGCTGACTGGGCAGCTTGCCTGGCACAGAAAGTCGGCACAGGATCGCGCCGCGATACTCAATAAGGCTGCGGATCTGTTCGAAAAAAACTCGGCGGAGCTGCTCGAGCTCTGTGTCCGTGAGGCTGGCAAGATTATTCCCGATGCGATTTCGGAGCTGCGCGAGGCTGTTGATTTCATACGCTACTATGCCGCGCAATCACTCACGCATTTCGGTGAGCCTATTGAAATGCCCGGACCGACAGGGGAGCGCAATACCTACGGCATGCGCGGTCGCGGCGTGTTTGTCTGCATCAGTCCCTGGAACTTTCCACTCGCCATTTTTACTGGTCAGATTGCCGCAGCACTGGCAGCCGGAAATGCCGTCTTGGCGAAACCCGCGGAGCAGACTCCGTTAGTTGCCTTCCGTGCAGTGCAGCTGATGCTCGAGGCTGGGGTACCCGGTGATGTCTTGCATTTCCTGCCTGGAGACGGCGCGAAAATCGGTGGTCGGGCGGTCGCAGATCCGCGGGTCGCGGGTGTCGCATTTACCGGTTCGACTGAAACGGCACGGCTCATCAACCAGACCCTCGCCCACCGCGACGGTCCCATCGGCATCCTGATTGCGGAGACGGGCGGTCAAAACGCTATGTTTGTAGACAGTTCGGCGCTGCCCGAACAGGTCGTCCATGACAGCATCTACTCCGCCTTCAATAGCGCGGGTCAACGCTGTTCGGCATTGCGCCTGCTGTGTGTTCAGGACGTGATTGAACCGCGAACGCTGGAGCTTTTGGTCGGTTACATGGACGAACTGCATGTCGGAGATCCCAGACACTTGTCGGTGGATGTCGGACCCGTTATCGATGATGAGGCCAGAAACCTTTTGACGGCGCACGTCGATCGAATGAGCAATGACGCTCGAATAGTTCACCGCTGCACGTTGCCCGAGGCGACCAGCGTGGGCACTTTCTTCGCACCAACACTGATTGAGATCGACAGCATCGATGCACTGCAGCGTGAAGTATTCGGGCCCGTTCTCCATGTGATGAAATTCAAGGGCAAGAAACTGGATGAGACAGTTCAGGCCGTCAACTCCACAGGTTACGGATTGACAATGGGATTGCATACTCGAATTGATTCTCGAGCACGCGGTGTTGAGAAGGCTTCGGGCGCAGGAAATATTTATGTGAATCGCAATATGATCGGGGCGGTTGTCGGCGTTCAGCCCTTCGGCGGCCGTGGACTTTCAGGCACCGGTCCGAAGGCGGGTGGTCCACATTACCTGCAACGCTTTGGCGCCGAATATACGGTGAGCAATAACATTTCTGCGGTTGGCGGAAATGCCAGCTTGCTCTCGCTAGGTTCTGATTAGGTGACGAGCTAATGCCAGCTATCAGCATATTCGATATCTTCAAGATCGGTATCGGCCCATCCAGTTCCCACACCGTCGGGCCGATGAAAGCGGCCGGCGCGTTTGTGCAGAGTCTTTCTGATCGTGCTGCTGAGGTCGCGAGTATTGATGTGTCCTTGCACGGATCGCTGGCCTGGACGGGCAAGGGTCATGGCACGGATTCGGCGATCTTGCTCGGACTCGGAGGACTAACGCCCGATACCATCGATCCAGACCAGGTCGAAGAGCGCTTGCGTATTATTCATGCTGGCAAACGAATTCAGGTACCGGAGATCGGCGAGATGGGGTTCGATCCGGCGGTAAACCTCGTGTTCGACTTTGAGAATGAACTGCCTCGTCACACTAACGGCATGCGATTCACCGCGCGATCTTCTGCTGGCATGGTCGTCGCTGAAGACTTGTACTACTCGCTCGGTGGTGGCTTTATCGCTCGCAATGACGACGCGGAGCCATTAACTCAAGAGGGCGAACCGCCACTGCCGTTTAGCAGCGGTGAGTCTTTGTTAAAGCTCGCGGACGCTAACGGCCTTACGATTGCCGAGCTGATGTATCGCAACGAAAGTTTCTGGCGACCGGCCGAAGAAGTTGATCAGCGCATCGCGGCGCTTTGCCAGGCTATGCGCGACTGCGTCGCGCGCGGTTTACGTACCGAGGGCGTGTTACCGGGCAAAATGTCGGTACTCAGAAGAGCGCCGAAGCTACACAGGAATCTTCTGAAGGTCGCCGAGCCATCACCGTTACATGCGCTGGACTGGGTTAACGCTTTCGCAATTGCCGTGAATGAAGAGAACGCTGCGGGAGGACGGGTCGTGACGTCACCAACCAATGGTGCGGCTGGCATCATTCCTGCGGTATTGATGTTTTACGAGAAATTCATAGCGGGCGCGAATGACGAAGGGGTGCGGCGGTATATGCTGACAGCCGGCGCGATTGGCGTGCTTTACAAAATCAACGCATCAATTTCAGGAGCCGAGATGGGGTGTCAGGGCGAAGTCGGGGTTGCCTGCTCGATGGCCGCGGGAGGCCTTGCCGCGGCGTTTGGAGGATCCAACGATCATATCGAGGAAGCGGCGGAGATCGGTATGGAGCACAATCTCGGACTGACCTGCGACCCTATAGGCGGGTTGGTGCAAATTCCCTGTATCGAACGCAATGCGATGGGCGCGGTGAAGGCGATCAATGCGGCGCAACTGGCGATGCACGGCGACGGAACACACAAGGTGACGCTCGATCAGGTCATCGAAACGATGCGCCAGACGGGCAACGACATGTCAGCGCACTATAAGGAAACCTCGAAGGGTGGACTGGCAGTCAACGTTCCAGAATGTTGATAGTTCAACTACTCGCCTGACTTCGGATATTCGAATGTAAGTAGTTCAGTTTTTGGCTGGCCATAGAGGTTCCAATCCTCCTGATCGAATTGCACCGAGACGACGCCCGCGGTGGGCAAGTTATTGCAAATCCCGGGAACCAGGAAGTTGGCAAATTCTGTCAGGCCCGGATTGTGGCCAACCAGCATGAGGTCATTGAAGCCTTTATCCTGAGCCATGACGGCGTCCAAGAGATCGTTCAGCGATGCGAGGTACAGAGATTCTTCGCGCTGCAAGAACTCTTCGGGATAGCCAATTTCCGTAGCGAAAATTTTGGCGGTCGTCCAGGTCCGAACTGCCGGGCTGGAAATAATCAGGGACGGTCGAATGCCCAGTTTGACGACTCGTTTCGCCATCATCGGTGCGTCCCGCAGGCCACGGTCGTTCAACACCCGCTCTTTATCACTCAGCTTCGTGTTGTTCCAATCGGACTTGGCATGCCTAACCAACGTCAATATTTTCATAGTATTAGCGCTATATTGTAGAAATTACATCATGCCTGTTTGCAGCCTTGCTTCGTCGGTCATCATGCTCACATTCCAGGGTGGGTCAAATACCAATTCGACGGTAACGTCCGCGATCGTCGGAATAATAGCGATTTTTTCGCGGGCATCCGCAACCAGGACATCACCCATGCCACAGCCCGGTGCGGTCAGGGTCATGTCCACCCTGATCGAGCGCTGACCGTTGCCCAGCGAGGTCACATCGCAGCGGTAGACGAGGCCGAGGTTAACGATGTCCACGGGAATCTCCGGGTCGTAACAGGTCTTGAGCTGCTCCCAGACTACGGCTTCGATATCCGCATCCGTCGCGTTTTCGGGGATCTTCGGCGCTGGGACAGGATCTTTACCCAACGCGTCAGCGTCTGCTCCTGACACGCGGAACAGATTTCCCTCCACATAAACGGTGAAGCTGCCACCGAGGGCCTGCGTTATGAAACCGCTGGTCCCTTTTCGTAACGTCAGTATTTCGCCTGCCGGAATAATGACCGCGCTAACGTCGCGTGACAGTGAAAATGGCTCATTGGTATGACCGAACATGATGTCCTTACTCTGTTGTCGCAGTTGACTGTGGGTGTTGAATGGCCGCATGCAGTGCGTGCCATGCCAGCGTCGCGCACTTCACTCGGCTGGGATACCTGCGCACGCCGTCGAGCGCCCGCAGTTCTTTGAAATCGACGTTAGCTATGGCCGCGCTGTCGCTCGATCGGATTGTAAGGCGTTTTGTTACGGCCACGAAACAGGCGTCAGCATCGGCGACGGGCAAATTCTTGACCGTCTCGGTGAGGAGTGACGCGGAGGCCATCGAGATGGCGCATCCGGACCCTTCGAATGCAGCCGCGGCAATCCTGTTGTCCGAGTCGATCGTCAGGTACAGGTGCAATTTGTCTCCACAGAGCGGGTTAATCCCCTCCGCTGTATGGGTCGCCTCGTCCGGTCGCCCGAAATTTCTCGGATTGTGAGCGTGATCGAGTATCAAATCGCGGTACAGGTCCTGCAGTTCATCGTTGTTGTTCAGATTGTTCATGCAAATACTTGCCGGGCTTTTTCGAGTGCCGCAATCAAACGATCAATGTCATCGGTATTGTTGTAAAGAGCCAGCGATGCGCGAGTGGTCCCGGGCAGGCCGAAGCGCTGCATCACCGGCATCGCACAATGGTGCCCGGTCCTGACGGCAACGCCCTGATGATCAAGCAGGGTGCCGAGGTCATGCGGGTGTATGTCATTGAGCATGAAAGACTGAACGCTCGCCTGTTCGCGGGCAGTGCCAATAAGGCGCACGCCGTCTACGGCGGCCAGTTTGGCTACCATGTAGCGATGTAATGCCTGCTCATGCTCGCTGATATTCTGCATGCCAACAGATTGCAGGTAATCAACGGCTGCGCCGAATCCGATCGTGCCGGCGATGTTCGGTGTGCCTGCCTCAAACTTGTACGGCAACTCGTTGAATACGGTGTTTTCAAAGCTGACCTCAAGGATCATGTCTCCGCCGCCCTTGTAGGGGGGCATTTCTTCGAGCAGTTTTTCGCGGCCCCAAAGAACGCCGGTGCCCGTCGGCCCAAACATCTTGTGCCCGGAGAACGCGTAAAAATCGCAACCCAGCGCCTGCACATCGACGTTCATGTGCGGCACACCCTGAGCGCCGTCAACGAGCACGGTAATACCGAGTTTCTTTGCAGAAGTGATGATGTCGCGGAGCGGGTTTACGGTCCCTAAAGCGTTGGAAACGTGGCCGACGCCGAGTAATTTAACGCGGTCGGTCATTAGCGCCTGCATCTTATCGAGCTCAATTTCGCCGCGGTCATTGATGGGCGCAACAATCAGGTCCGCACCGGTCTGCTCGCAAACCAGCTGCCAGGGGACGATATTGGAGTGGTGCTCAAGCCAGCTAATCAGGATCTGATCGCCCGGTCCCAATAGTGGCCGACAGTAACTTTGCGCGACCAGGTTGATCGACTCGGTGGTACCGCTCGTCAGGATGATTTCGCTGCGGCTGGCCGCATTCACGAGATGACACAGTTTGTCACGAGCGCCTTCGTACAACTCGGTTGCGCGGTGGCTGAGCGTGTGAACACCGCGATGGACGTTCGCATGATCCTCGCGCTGATAACGCGCCACAGCATCGATAACGGCCGCGGGCTGTTGCGATGAAGCCGCGCTATCCAGAAATACCAACGGGTGTCCGTTGACGTCTTGCTGCAATGCCGGAAAATCACTTCGACAATGCGCAATATCGGCCATTGCGGCGGTTAGTGGCCGACTCACGACACACCATCCAGAATCAGTTCAGCAAGACGGGAGTCCACCAGTGATGCTATGGCGTCTTTCGCCGCGCTCACGGGTGCTCGCCCGACCAGGTCCGCCGCGAATGCACGGGTCAGCACCTGAGTCGCCTGACTCTTATCCAGTCCGCGGCTGCGCAAATAGAAGAGGGCGGCCTCATCAAGCTCGCCAACGGTTGTTCCGTGACTGCACTTGACGTCGTCAGCGTATATCTCGAGCTCCGGCTTGGCATCAATCTCCGCCTTATCCGAAAGCAGCAGATTGTGATTCGCTTGTTTCGCGTCGGTGCCGTCCGCTCCTTTGTGGACTATTGCCTTACCATTCCAGACGCATCGGCACTGGCCGTTCAGAATACCGCGATACTCCTGCGACGAAGTTGCGGGGCCAACTCGATGATCCACTCGGGTGTGATTGTCGATGTGCTGTCCATCGCTCGCCAGATACAAGCCATTGAACACAGCGTTTGCGCCGGTAGCGACGAGATCAATGTCGACATCATTGCGCACGAGACCGCCACCGAGGTCGTAACTTGCCATGCTGAGCTGCGCATCCTTCCCCATTGCGACGGATAGCCGACCGGTTTGCACGTGGCCGATGCGCCGATTCTGGATTCTGACGTAGCGGGCGTGCGCGGCCTGACTGACCTGAAGCGTGACCACAGAATTCCCATAGTGGTCATCGCTGCCTGAGGACGATTGATATTCGACGATCTCGGCGTCACATCCCGGCGCGACTTCGATGTCAACATTGGCCTGCGATACCGCTGCTCCGGCATTCGCTTCATCGATGATAAGCAGGCCCAGAGGCTTTTCGGTCGCAGCATGTATGTGCACCC
>JALHUQ010000440.1 GCA_022866645.1 Woeseiaceae bacterium
AAACGGATCGAATAACTGAAATTGCAGGGTGTAGTCATTCTCGCCGGATTGAATGATCTTGCCGACCACTACCGCCTCAACACCGAGTATCGTCCAATCGTCGAAGTCAACATCGGCCCCGTCGGTCGGTTTTTGCAACATATCGTTCTCGTTCGTCGGTGCAAATCGCCCGCTGCGCCGAAGATCGCTCTTGATAATCGTCACGACATCAAGCGGCGCGGAAGGTGATTTTCCTTCCCAACCGAAAGGTACAACAGCGACCGGCGTCGGCTGGGCGACGCCTTGGACGTCGATAACCAGCGATTGTCCGGCAGCATTGCCAGCCGCTAATGCGACAACGAGAATTGTAATTGATAGTTTCTTAAGCACGTTCACCTCTAGCGGTCAGTTTTGCTGTTCCGGACTCAAGTTCAGCGTCAAAATTGGGTTGAACAACTTCGGGTCTGATGGTTCCGGCAGCGGCGAAGAACGACGAATCGCGGCCTCTACCGAGCGTTTCACAGCATCGTCGCCGTTACAACTAAGAATATCGACGCCAGTAATCTCGCCGGAGGGGATCTGCCTTACGCTAACAGTACAAACTGTGTCGGCACTGGCGCTGGCCGGTACTGACCAGTTTCTGCGTATTTTTTGCGCGATAGCAAACTTGTAGGCCGCCATGGCGGGCGAACTATTGGCCGCAAGCCGGGTCTCCTCGTCTTGAATCTCCTGAACTCGCTGTTCTGCTTCAAGTTCCTTGCGAATGCGCTCGTTTTCCTGACGTTGTCGCTCTTCGTTTTCCTGACGCTTGCGCTCCGCTTCTTGTCGGTCTCGTTCTTTCCTGGCCTCTTCCTCTTTCTTGCGCAAGGCGTCCTCGCGCTCCTTCTTCCTCAGATCAGCCTCTTTCTGTTGCCGCATCTTTTCCAAACGTTCTTTTTCGAT
This sequence comes from Woeseiaceae bacterium, assembly GCA_022866645.1. Classification (GTDB taxonomy): domain Bacteria; phylum Pseudomonadota; class Gammaproteobacteria; order Steroidobacterales; family Woeseiaceae; genus UBA1847. Next base: position 922 of record JALHUQ010000440.1, read on the forward strand.
CAGCGTGTCCTGCACGCGCTTCTCTTCTTCGGCCTGACGCTTCAATTCTTCGCTGTTGTCCGGTTTCGGCACTTCCACTTCCGGCTCGGGTTTCGGCACTTCTACCACCGGTTTGGGTTCGGGTTTCTTTTTTACGACCGGCGGCGCAGCTTTCGGAATTTCGGTTACCAGGGTTGCCTGTATCGCCATCGGCGTGATGGGCACCGGCCGTGCAAAATCGAATGCAATAATCATAGACGACAACAGCATGGCGTGCAGAATGACCGCCATACTGATTGGGATAAAATTGTTGGGACTCGAAGCCACTCCTTGAATTACTCCGGGACTGGATAGCTATCCAGCGGATCGGTAACGAAGCCGATGCTCTGCGCTCCGCCTTGCTGCAACAGCACCATGGCGCCAACAACATTGCCGTAAGGCACGGCTCGATCCGCCTTGACCAGTATCGGCGTGTCAGGTCGATTTCTGAGCACCGCGCCGACGCGCGCTACTATCTCCTTGCCCGTCGTCGGTTCTTCCTCGTTGTCGCCAACATCAAGATAAAGGTTTCCGGCCGCATCGACGCTTAATACCAGAGGCTTGTGGTTGGGCACCTCCTGAATCGGTTCCGAATTGGCTTTTGGCAGATTCACCTCGATGCCCTGAGTCAACATCGGTGCGGTCACCATGAAAATCACCAGTAAGACCAGCATCACGTCGATATACGGCACGACATTGATGTCGCCCATCAACTTGCGCTTTTGCATTGGAGTCGCCATTTCAGCTCCCCTGTTTGGCGCGCGCGTGGCGTTGCAGGATGCTCGAAAATTCCTCGGTGAATCCGTCATAACGGTATTCGAGCCGCACCACTTTGTCCGCGTAGCGGTTATAGCCAATAACGGCCGGTATGGCCGCGAACAGGCCCATTGCGGTAGCAATCAAGGCTTCGGCGATCGGCGGCGCGACGACGGCCAGAGTGGCTGACTGCATGTTAGCCAGGCCCATAAAGGCTCCCATGATTCCCCACACGGTGCCGAACAATCCGACATACGGGCTCGTCGACCCGATCGTCGCCAATGTTGAGAGGTTTTGGTCGAGGCGGTCAACCTCTCGCATTTGTGCGACCCGCATGGCACGACGACATTCTTCGACGATCTTGTCGGTACTGCTGCCACCCGCCTGCAAGGCGCGATTGAACTCGCGAAAACCCGCCTCGAAGATACTCGCCATACCGATGCTGCCGCCTGTGGCGCGCGTAGCACTTCTGTACAGCGTATTGAGATCGCCGCCGGACCAGAAGGCCGCCTCGAACTCGTCGGACGCATCCTTCGTCCGCCGTATCAGACGTCGCTTGCCAAATATGATGCTCCAGGACACCAGCGATGCGCCCAGGAGTAGCAGCATGACAATCTGCACGGGAATGCTGGCTTCCCATAGCAGGCTGAGGACTGTGGTGTCTGCGTTCATGATCGGGTTTCCTCAAAAAAGTGTTGCGGTATGCGTTTCGGCTTCATCGTGTCAGCGGCAAGATACGCGGCAGTGACGCCGCCCTGTATCAACAGTTCACCGTCGCTGCTGTTACGAAAAATGTTTTGTTCAATCTCAAATGTCGCTCGGCCGAGCCGGGCCAGGCTCGCGGTCACAATCAAGGTGTCGCCCAGTCGCGCTGGAATGAGAAACTTTGCATGCGCCTCAGTCACAACAAGGATGCGTTTATCGTCATTCATCATTGTTATGTGGTCGATACCCATGGCTTCGAGCCATTCCGTCCGCGCTCGTTCCATAAATCGGAAGTAATTGGCGTAATAGACAACGCCCTGGGCATCGGTGTCCTCGTAGTAAACGCGAACTCGCAGCTCAAAGGGTTTGGCCGTCATGACTTCACTGTGGCTCACTATCAAAAGGCAGTTCTTCCGTCGCCGACGACGTTGGCGGACGCAAACCAAAATGCAAATAGGCGTTCCTGGTCGCCACCCGGCCGCGAGCGGTACGCATCATGAATCCTTGCTGGATCAAATACGGCTCCAGCACATCCTCGATCGTGCCGCGCTCCTCGCCGATTGCCGCAGCGAGACTCTCGATACCAACGGGCCCGCCATCAAATTTGTCGATAATGGTCCGTAGCAGACGCCGGTCCATTGCATCGAATCCGTTTGGGTCTACCCGGAGGACGTCCATCGCCTGTTTAGCAACCGCACCTGTCACGACACCATCACCTTTCACTTCTGCGAAATCCCGGACTCGACGCAACAAACGGTTCGCGATACGAGGTGTGCCGCGCGACCGCGTTGCTATAGCTCTCGCGCCGTCATCGTCTATCGGTAGATTCAATATCCCGGCAGATCGTCGCGTGATGCCCTCAAGATCTGCTGATGAGTAGAATTCAAGGCGCTGCACGATACCGAAGCGATCCCGCAATGGCGACGTCAGAAGTCCGGCTCGTGTCGTTGCGCCAACCAATGTAAATGGCGGCAAATCCAGTTTGATTGAACGAGCGGCGGGCCCCTCGCCTATCATGATGTCCAGCTGAAAATCCTCCAGCGCCGGATACAATACCTCCTCGACGATCGGACTGAGCCGATGTATCTCGTCAACGAACAGAACATCGTTCGGTTCGAGATTGGTCAGTATCGCCGCGAGGTCGCCCGGGCGCTCCAGGACCGGACCGGATGTCTGGCGCAAGCCAACGCCCATCTCATTGGCGATGATGTGCGCCAGCGTGGTCTTGCCCAAGCCCGGCGGGCCGAAGATCAAAACATGATCCAGAGCCTCGCTGCGCCGGCGGGCTGCCTCGATGAAGACACTCATTTGCTGATTGACGCTGGGTTGGCCGTGATAATCCTGCAGGGTTTTCGGCCGAATGGCCCGGTCAAAGGCCTTGTCCTCACTCACCGCAACCGCGCTGGTCAGGCGATCGTGTTCGACATTGCTCATTAGCTTGCCGCCTGTCGCAAGGCCAGCCGGATGATGTCCTCGGCTGATTTGTCTTCGATATCGAGTTTCGCAATCAGATTATTCACTTCTTTCGGCTTGTAGCCGAGCGAGACCAGCGCATCAACCGCTTCGTTACGCGCATTGGCTTCCAGCGTGAGTGGCGCGGCCCTGCCGCCGCCGGGCGCTGCAGCATCAATACGATCACGCATTTCGATAATCAATCGCTCCGCGGTCTTCTTGCCCACGCCAGGGATTTTCGAGAGTGTAGTCGAGTCTTCAAGTCCGACACAGCGACGAAAGTCGTTTGTAGTCATTGCCGACAGTATGCCGAGCGCCAGCTTCGCACCGACACGATTTACTTTCAGCAGCGTGCGGAACATCAGTCGTTCGTCTTCGCTCGAAAACCCGTATAGGATTTGTGCGTCTTCGCGTACCAGCAGATGCGTATAAAGAAACAAATCCGACCCGAGCGGCGGCAGATCCAGAAAAGTCGACATCGGCGTTTCCAGCTCATAGCCGACACCGCTGCAGTCAATCACCACTTGCGGCGCCTGTTTCGCGATCAGACGGCCGCGCAGTGATCCAATCATCGGGCACCCGCTATGGCTTTGTTGGTGCCTAATTGAGCGCGAATTCGCCATTGATGTCCGTGGCACAGCGCGGCGGCTAATGCATCAGCCGCATCCGAGGCCGGCACACCGTCGAGCGTCAAAATCGAAACGACCATGTGCTGCACCTGTTCTTTGGTTGCCGCTCCGGTACCGACGACGGCTTGCTTGATCTCACGCGGTGCGTATTCGTGGACCTCGACACCGTGCGCGAAGGTCGCACAGATTGCCGCTGACCGCGCGTGCCCCAGTTTCAGGGCGCTACCAGCGTTCTTGTGCATGAATACGCTTTCGATCGCGACGATGTCCGGGCGAAACTCGTCGACAATGCTGCCGACAGATTCGAATATCTGTCGGAGCCGATCGGCGAACGCGCCGTCAATGCTTTTGACGGTTCCGCTGGCGACATAAACCGCCTTGTCGCCGTCAAAATCGATGACGCCGAAGCCCGTCAGGCGGGAGCCCGGATCTATACCGAGTATGCGTCGCTTGGTTGTCAACTAGGTCTCTAGTTCTGCCAGAACTTCATCGCTGATATCAGCGTTGCTGTAAACCTCCTGAACATCGTCCAGGTCCTCGAGCACTTCGAGCATCTTGATCATTGAACCGGCCTCTTTGACGCCCAGCTCTGCGCTGGTCGATGCACGCATCGTTATCACTGCACTCTCCGCCTCAAAGCCAGCGGCAAACATCTCGTCACGCACGCGTTCAATGTCGCTCGGTGCTGTCAGAACTTCGATAGAAGCATCGACATCCGTGATGACATCTTCGGCGCCGGAATTGAGCGCGGCCTCCATGATGGCGTTTTCATCGCTGCCCGACGGAAACATCAATTGACCAACCTGATTGAACAGGTAATTGACTGAACCATCCGCGCCCAGATTGCCACCGAATTTGGTGAACGCATGGCGAACTTCCGCAACGGTTCGATTGCGGTTATCTGTCAGGCAATCCACCATGACTGCAGTGCCGCCGGGTCCGTAGCCTTCATAGCGAATCTCCATATAGTCTGCGCCGTCCGTCTCTCCGGCACCACGCTTGACCGCCCGCTCGATATTGTCTTTCGGCATGCTCTGCGCCTTGGCTTTATCGACCGCCAGACGGAGCCTTGGATTCGACTCAAGATCACCACCGCCCATTTTGGCGGCCACGGTGATCTCGCGAATTAATTTGGTAAAGATTTTGCCGCGCTTTTTATCCTGGGCACCCTTGCGGTGCTGGATATTCGCCCACTTGCTATGTCCTGCCATGATGTCCTGCTTTTACATTGCCCAATTAAAACTCCGACCAGACAGGCTGGTCGAAACTGCGCGTATGATAACGGGTATTGGGCTAACAGGCACACACGAGAATGACGACAATGTCAGCGAGCGATGCTGAAGAACAGGGTGGCCATAGCGATTCGGACAATATCGTCGCCAAGCTGCGAGATTTTCTTCGCGCCTTGCCGAAGACAGACGGCGTCGATGACGCCATCAAAGAAGGTGAGCAAATCGCGGCGATTATCGAGCCCTTGGGATTGCAGCCCAAAATCCTGGCAGCGGTCTACGCCTACCCGCTATTTCGCGGACGTATTCTCAAAGAAAATGACTTACAGAACAATCCATTAGCCTCTATTTCTCGATTCATTATAGGTTTAGAGCAACTCAACCAGTTTTCTTTGCCCGATAACTGGCAGCCCGGTGAGGCATTGGCGCAGCAACAGTCTGAGGCGCTTCGGAAAATGTTGCTCGCGGTAGTTTCTGACGTACGCCTCGTGCTCGTCCGGCTCGCCGAGCAATTGTATCGATTGCGGGAAGCGAGAAATGCGCCCTCCGCCGTACAGCAATCATTGGCGCTCGAAACGCGAGAAATCTACGCGCCGCTGGCCAGTCGCCTCGGCGTCTGGCAACTCAAGTGGGAACTTGAAGATCTTGCGTTTCGTTACGATGATGCGGATACCTATCTCGAGATCGCGAAAGCGCTCAACGAAAAGCGCACCGAGAGAGAAAGTTTTATCGAGGCCGTAAAGCAGCAACTGCAGGAGGAGATGCAGGCCAACCGCATCAACGGCGAAATTTCCGGACGGCCCAAGCACATTTACAGCATTTTTCGAAAAATGCAGCGCAAGGACCGTGGCCTGGAGTCGCTGCATGACATTCGAGCGGTCCGAATTCTGGTGGCGAATGTCAACGAGTGTTATGCAGCGCTCGGTATCGTCCACAGTCTCTGGCCCTACATACCGGGCGAATTCGACGATTACATCGCCAATCCCAAGGAAAACGACTATCAGTCACTGCATACCGCGGTGGTTGGGCCGCAGGGCAAGACCGTTGAGATTCAGATTCGCTCGCACGATATGCACAATCACGCGGAACTGGGTGTCGCGGCGCACTGGCGCTACAAGGAAGGCAGCGCTGCGCCCGCGGCATTCGATCAGAAGATTCGCTTCCTCAGGCAGCTACTCGAGCCTACCGACGACGGTGTCGACCTGCTGGATCAAATTCGCGAGGATTTCTTTGAGGACAGAGTTTATGCCGTTAGCCCCAAGGGAGATGTCGTCGAGTTGCCTGCCAACGCGACACCTCTGGATTTCGCGTATCACGTGCATACCCAGGTTGGGCACCGATGTCGTGGCGCGAAAATCAACGGGCGCATCGTGCCGCTCACCTATCACATTCAAAACGGCGATCAGATTGAGATCCTGACCGGCAGCCAGGCCCAACCCAGTCGCGACTGGCTGAGCCCGAAACTCGGCTATCTCGCAGGAGCCAGTGCACGCGCAAAAGTCCGCAACTGGTTTCGATCTCAGGACCGCGACCAACACTTACGCCAGGGCCGGGAAATACTCGACCGGGAACTGGTCCGGCTTTCCATTAAAGACATCGCCACCGACGATATTGCCAGGAAACTAAAGCACAAAGACACCGAAGCACTGTGTGTTTCTCTCGGTTCGGGCGATCTGACTTCCGCGTCTATTGCCACAGCGCTGCACAACCTGCGCGGGAATGAGCCGCCGGCGATCAAACCGCGTCGTCACTCGAAGCGAAACGAAACCAAACCGAACTCGGTCGGCGTTGCCGGAATTGGCGGCTTGCTCTGTAACTTTGCTCGTTGCTGCCGCCCGGTTCCTCCGGAGCCGATCATTGGCTACATCACCCAGGGGCGTGGCGTGAGTATTCATAGGCAGGACTGCGGCAATTTCCTCGGACTCAAAGTGCGCAGCCCGGAACGTGTACTGGCAACCGGCTGGGGTGACTCTGACCAAGGCTCCTACCCGGTGGACCTCACCTTGCATGCCTTCGATCGTAGTGGATTGATTCGGGATATTACGGGTGTGCTCGCTGACGAGGGCGCCAACGTTCTGAATTTGAACACCCATGCCGACAAAGCAACGTTACAGGTAGTGATGTCATTGAGCCTCGAGATTCGGGATCTGCCAACTTTGAGTACCGCGATCACGCGCCTGGAGCAACTGCCCAATGTCGTGTCGGTCAGGCGCAAGGCCTGACCGACTAACGAGGCTATTCGGCGGCTGCCGGTTTGCGTTTCGCGATATCTGTCGCCAACGCGATCATGGACGTCAGGTCGGCGAGGTTGGATGGCACCACGAAGGTGTTGCCGGCCTTAGCCAGGTTTCCGAACTGAGTAATGTACTGCTCAGCTATCCGA
>JALHUQ010000441.1 GCA_022866645.1 Woeseiaceae bacterium
CTTTGGGTCACAAGGCGTCATCATACCGCAGTTTTTTTGAGCGGCTGCTATGCGGCGCGAAGCAGCCCCACGGCTTGGTTCATGGAGACCGACTCAGAACGGCCAAAAGCGGCCGGCGGCTCCGTCAACCAGAGAGCAGGTTAGTAAATGGTATCGACGTTTGGGTCGAGCGCGTACCGCTTCTCAAAGTCGACGACGAAGGTCGAGCTCAGGAACGGTTTTAGGATCGGCCAACTAGTGCGGTAGAACGGCAACTCAAAGAGACCTTTGCCACCAAAGTCGAGTGCTTGCTCATCAAGAATACCCTCACGAACTTCGCGCATAAGCTGCTCGAAGATGTTCGTGACCGATACGAAATATAAGTCCAGCAGTACTCTGTCGTTTGGCTCAAACTTCGGCCGCTCCTGACCCTCGATCGCCTTTCGCAGCGCAGCTAGGAATTTCTCATTTGACGCAAAGGACGCGTTAAGCATATTCAAGTCACTGTTCGGCGTGCGTGACGCCTCTGCTCGAGCGAGCTGATTGCTCATTTTGACTTGACGACTCAAATAGAGCAGCGAAATGATGACAAGCGCTGCACCGACGAGTTCGCCCATGGCAGATAACATGTCCCAGTTCATCGCCCCTCCTTGACTGGCTGCTTCGGGTCAGTAGCAGACCTTCAACCCAATACTAGCCTAATGTCCGCTATCTCGGGCAAAGCGGACATTGCCTCAAGTTGTCAGGCAAGAAAAAAGCCGGCCCCACGAATGGGACCGGCCTGTTTTCCTGGTAGCGGGGGCAGGATTGCCCTCGCCGCTTCGCGGCTCAGTTTGTCTCGGCGCCTGTTTCGCGATGCTTCGCATCGCGGCGCCTCGGCTTGAACCTGCTTCCTCGCAGGTTCAAAAGTCTCGCCAATGCTACAAAAAGAAAAGGCCGACCCTCTTCGAGGGCCGGCCCTTTTCTTTTTTGGTAGCGGGGGCAGGATTTGAACCTGCGACCTTCGGGTTATGAGCCCGACGAGCTGCCAGGCTGCTCCACCCCGCATCGGCGAACGGGATACTACTCAGGTGGCACGGGCTTTACAAGGGGATCAGCCCAGAATCTGGATACAAAGCGCCAGTAGCCATCCCGGCACGATTCCGAGGGCCAACACTGCCACTGAATTGAGGCTCAGCACCAGCCGTGTGTCGGTACTGGCTTGAAGAACGGCCTGGTCTTCAGCCTCTTCAAAATACATATACCAAATGACCCGGAGGTAGTAGTAAGCGCCGACTACCGATGCCAAAACCATGAGAACAGCGAGCCCGGTATAGCCCGAATCGATCACCGCACTGATGACATTCAGCTTGCCGAAAAAGCCAACAAAAGGCGGTACACCCGCCATGCTGAACATCAGGAACATCATCATCAGCGCGAACCATGGGCTACGTGCATTGAGGCCTTTGAAATCCGCCAGGTTCTCTGCATCGTAGCCACGCCGGCTAAGCAGGATGATCATGCCGAATGCACCCGCGGCCGCAACGACATAAGTCAATGTATAGAACAACGCGGCTGCATTGCCCTGCTCCGTTCCGCAGAAGAACGCGAGCAATATGAATCCGACGTGAGCGATGGTTGAGTAGCCCAGCATGCGCTTGATATTGGATTGCGCAATAGCGGCGAAGTTGCCGACCAGCAGTGACAAAACGCCAATCACCATGATCATGGCCGCCCAGGTATCGTGAAGGACGCCAAGTCCGTCAACAAGGATGCGAAGGAACAGTGCCAGAGCCGCCAGTTTTGGTGCGGAGGCGATATACAGCGTTACCGGCGTGCGTGCGCCCTGGTAGACGTCGGGTAGCCACATGTGAAACGGAACCGCGCCAAATTTAAAAGCGATGCCCACGATCAGAAAAGCGAGTCCAAACCAAAGCGGCAAATTGTTTAACGACGGGTCCGTGCTAATGGCCGCCGCAATTTCATGAAACTGCAGACTGCCAGTGACACCGTAGACCCACGAAATGCCGTACAACAAACAACCGGATGCTATTGCGCCCAGGATGAAGTACTTCATCGCGGCTTCAGCGGACGTGACGTTATTCCGGTCGATCGCAACCAGTGCGTACAACGACAATGCCAGCGTCTCGAGGCCGAGATACACGGTCAGCATGCTGTTCGCTGACATCATAATCATCATGCCCAGCAGGCCGATCAATCCGAGCAGGTAGAACTCGCCTTTGTGAATCTCATTGGCCCGCAGGTAGTCGCGTGAATAGAGGAATGTGATACCGACGAAAATCACCGCCGCCATTTTCAAAATCTGCGACAACGGGTCGCTCACGTAACTGCCACTGAAGATTACAGTCCGGGACTCTGTCGCGGTCCCGTCGATGACGAAAAAAATGGCGACCAACGCGAGAATGCTGATCCAGAATGTCCGCACACGATGCTCGTCGTCCGTGAAGAGGTCCGCAATCAATACAAGACAGATCAGCCCTAAAAGGACCATTTCCGGTGCTGCAACCATGTAATCCATCATGTTCATAAGGTGACCTGTCAGAGCTTCGACTGCCCGACCTGTTCAATCAACTGTTCAATCGTAACGTTCATCATGTCGACCAGCGGCGCTGGCCACAGTCCGACAAGCAGAACACTGACGGCGAGTATGGCGAGGACTATAAACTCGCGCGTATTAAGATCGGTAAGGGCGGCGACATTGGCGTTGGCGACTTCGCCATAAATGACCCGTTTGACCATCCACAAGGTATAGGCAGCGCCCAGTATCAAAGTACTTGCGGCGAGGAAGGCGTACCAGAAGTTGGCCTTGAAGCTGGCAATAATGACCATGAATTCGCCTACGAAACCGGACGTGCCTGGCAGGCCCGCATTGGCCATGGCGAACAACACCATGAAAGCGGCAAATACCGGCATCGTGTTGGCGACGCCGCCGTAATCGGCGATCTCACGGCTGTGCATGCGGTCATACAACACGCCGACGCAGAGGAACATAGCGCCAGAGATCAGGCCATGCGAAATCATCTGCACCATGCCGCCGCTCATGCCGAGGCCCGCTCCGGCGTTGCCGCTAACCGACCACAGTATGAAAAAGCCCAACGTCACGAAGCCCATGTGTGCGATGGACGAGTACGCGATCAGCTTCTTCATATCCTTCTGCATTAAGGCAACGAAACCAATGTAGACGACGGCAATCAAGGACAGCGCAATCATCATTCCAGCAAAGTACTCGCTGCCATCGGGAACGATCGGCAAGGACAAACGTACGAATCCGTAGCCGCCCATCTTCAACATGATCGCCGCCAGTATCACTGAACCGCCCGTCGGCGCCTCAACGTGCGCATCCGGCAACCAGGTGTGTACTGGCCACATCGGCACCTTTACGGCAAACGCCAGCAGGAAGGCGATGAAGATGAATTTTTGCGCCGTCAACGTTAAGGGCGCATCTACAAAGCCAAACAAATCGAAGCCGCCGGTCTGTCCGTACAAATAGATGAACGCAACCAGCATCAGCACTGAACCGAGAAAGGTATAGAGGAAGAACTTCAGTGTTGCGTAAACGCGTCTCGCGCCACCCCAGATGCCGATAATCAGGAACATCGGTATCAACATCGATTCCCAGAACACATAGAAGAGCAAAGCGTCGAGCGCAGAGAAGACGCCGATCATCAGTCCTTCCAGAATGAGGAACGCCGCGAAGTATTGCGCCGGGCGGTTCTTGATCGTGTCCCAGCCGGCGATGACCACCAGTGGCGTTATGAATGTCGTCAGCAAAATCAGGGGCGTCGAAATGCCGTCGACGCCCAATGAGTAGAATACATTCAGCGACGCTACCCACGGCTCTTTCTCGACAAACTGCATGCCGGTGGCGGCGTTATCAAAACCGGCATAGAGCGCAATGCTGATCAGGAACGTTGCGACAGAGACCGCGAGCGCAGCAATACGCATTAATCCAGCACGCGACGACGCCGCGTCCTTGTTGTCACCAATGGCTATGAGTGCCGCGCCACCCATGATTGGCAGCCAGATCAGAATACTTAGAAGATGTTGCGTCATAGTCATCCCTGAGCTAACGCAGCCAGATCAGCCAACCGAGTAAGGCGGCCAGACCAATAAACATTGCGAACGCGTAGGTATAGAGATAGCCGGTCTGGATCTGCCGGATAGCGCCCGCCAGTCGACCCACCGTCCTTGCGGTTCCATTGACGAGCATGTCGTCGATAAGCATTTGATCGCCCTTTTGCCATAGGAATCGACCGATAGCCCGACCGCCACCTGCAAAACCGCTGATCCACAGATCATCAAAGTAAAATTTGTTCTCAAGTACCGTGTACGCGACGGATAGTTTGTTTTTGATGGTTGCAGGAATATCCGGCCGCTTCAGGTACAGGAACCAGGCGGTGAACACGCCGCTGGCGGCCAGCCAGAAGACTGGCGTCATAACCGCATGCTCCAGCAAGCCCAGACTACCGTGCCAACCTGAGCTCATATCACCAATGACATCATGACTCTTCGCGACAACTATCGCATCGCCAAAATAGCTGCCGAACAGTACCGGCCCCACTGTGAACCAACCGATAATGGCGGACGGTATTGCGAGCATTATTAAAGGAACGGTAACGACCGGGGGCGTTTCATGCAGATGTGATTTGGTTTCGGCATCCATACGTTCTTCGCCGTGGAAAACGAGGAAGAACATGCGGAACGAATACAGCGCCGTGACGAACACGCCCAACAAGACGCTCAGGTAGGCGATCCAGTAGGTCATCTGGTCGCCTAATGTCGTGCCGTGATGCCAATGTGATTCTTTGACGGCTTCGATAAGCAGGTCCTTTGAGAAGAATCCGCTGCTGCCCGGAAAGCCGATCAACGCAAGTGAACCGACTAGCGCTGTCCAATAAGTAATCGGCATGTACTTCTTAATGCCGCCCATTTTGCGAATGTCTTGTTCGTGGTGCATCGCGATAATGACTGAGCCGGCCGCGAGGAACAGAAGTGCCTTGAAAAACGCATGCGTCATCAAGTGGAAGATCGCTGCACTGTAGGCCGAAGCACCCAGTGCAACCGTCATGTAACCCAGTTGCGACAGCGTTGAATAGGCCACGACGCGCTTGATGTCGTTCTGCACGATACCCAGGAGTCCCATGAAGAAGGCCGTAATCGAGCCAATAATGATCACGAAGCCAAGTGCCGTCGTTGACAATTCGAACAATGGCGACATACGCGCCACCATGAATATACCGGCGGTGACCATCGTCGCTGCGTGAATCAACGCAGAAATCGGCGTCGGGCCTTCCATCGAATCGGGCAGCCACACATGCAGCGGCGCCTGTGCCGACTTACCCATTGCACCGATAAACAGCAGGATGCAGATTACCGTCATTGCGTTCCACGGCATGCCGGGAAAAATTTCAATACTCTGCGTCGCGACCTGGTCCGCGCTCGCGAACACTTCTGCGTAGTCCAAACTTCCGGTGAATGTGACGACGCCGGCGATACCGAGAATAAATCCGAAATCGCCGACCCGGTTCACGAGGAACGCTTTGAGATTCGCGAATATTGCTGTCTCTCTCTTGAACCAGAAACCGATGAGCAAATAGGAAACCAGGCCAACCGCCTCCCAGCCGAAGAACAGCTGCAGGAAATTATTGGCCATGACCAGCATGAGCATCGCGAACGTGAACAAGGAGATGTAGCTAAAGAAACGCTGGTACCCCGGATCCTCGTGCATGTAACCGATTGTATAGATGTGCACCATGAGTGACACAAAGGTCACAACGCACATCATCAATGCGGTCAAACGATCAACCAGAAAGCCAACTTCCATGTGCAGGCCGTCTGTAACAGCCCATGTGTAGACACTGATATTCTCAGCCGCAGCGCCACCCCAAAACATATTCCTGAGTACGAGCAACGACAAAACGCAAGCGGTACCGACGCCTGCGATAGTCACCCAGTGCGCGCCAACACGGCCGATTTTCTTGCCGGCGAGACCGGCTATGATCGCCGCGGCGAGTGGTGCTAGTACGATGATCAGGTAATAGTCGTACATATCAACCCTTCAGGGTGTTCAGTTCTTGCACCGCGATCGAACGTCGGTTGCGGAATAGCACAACCAATATCGCGAGGCCGATCGCCGCTTCTGCAGCTGCAACCGTCAAGATAAAGAAAACGAATACCTGTCCGGTCTCGTCGCCCAGATAGCGCGAGAACGCGATGAAATTAAAGTTCACCGCTAACAGCATCAGTTCGATGCACATGAGTAGCAGAATCAGGTTACGACGATTAACAACGATGCCGGCAATACTCAATACAAAGAGCATCGCGGCCAGCGTCAGGTAGTGCTCCAGGCCAATCATTGCTTTTTCTCCGCGTCCATCTTGACGATCCGAACACGATCTTTGGCGCGAACCGCTACCTGAGCGGCGATATCCTGAACCTTAATACCGGGGCGCTTGCGCATCGTCAGCGTAATCGCCGCAATAATCGCGAGCAGCAAAATGACGGCCGCGATTTCGAAGGCATAAACGTGTTCCGTATACAGCACCGCGCCGAGAGCCTTGGTATTGTTGTAGCCCTCGGGCGTCGCGGCAAATCCACTCGTACCCGTAACACCCTGACTGCGCAGCCAGATCAGCTGTACAAGCTCGATGACCATCAACAACGCGACGCCGATACCCAGTGGCGCATAGCGAGTAAGTCCGCGTTTGGCCGCCTCTATGTTTACTTCCAGCATCATGACGACGAACAGGAACAAAACCATCACCGCGCCGACGTAGACGAGCACGAGCACGATCGCCAGAAACTCTGCTTCGGCCATCAGCCACAAAACCGCACTCTGAAAAAACGTCAGCACCAGAAACATGACCGAATGTACCGGATTGCGCGAAAAAACCACGCCGCTCGCGGCGCCGAGCAAGACAATGGCAAACACATAAAATAATACAGACTGAAACATGGTCTCCTGTCCTACCGGTACTTTGCGTCAGCTGCTTTGTCAGCAGATATCATGGCTTCGTACTTATCACCAATCGCAAGCAACTTGTCTTTAGTCATGATGTTTTCACCCGGCGCTTCCATGTGATATTCGTGAATCCGGGTTTCAACGATAGCGTCAACGGGGCAAGCCTCTTCGCAGAAGCCGCAATAAATGCATTTGAACAGATCAATGTCGTAACGCGATGTGCGCCGTGTGCCGTCTTCACCGACATTCGACTCGATGGTAATCGCCAAGGCAGGACAAACCGCTTCGCACAATTTGCACGCGATACAGCGCTCTTCCCCATTCGGGTAGCGGCGTAAAGCATGCAGGCCGCGGAAGCGGGGTGACTGAGGCGTCTTCTCGTCCGGGTACTCAAGCGTCATGCTCTTTTTGAAGAACTGTCGTTGTGTAACGGCAAGGCCCTTGAGCAACTCCCACAAGGCGAACGTCTTTATGACACTTAGTAGTTTACTCATCGCTCTACGCGCCCAATCCTGACCATGGTCCGACCTGGAACCAGGCCATAGCCCCTTCCACTGTGATCCATACGATGGTTACCGGTATGAAAACCTTCCAGCCCAGACGCATGATCTGGTCATAGCGGTAGCGCGGAAACGTCGCGCGGAACCAGAAGAACGTATACATGAACATGCACATCTTAAAGAACAACCAGTGCAATCCACCGGTCACCAGCAAACCGATAATCGGAATGTCGGACAGCGGCGCAAGGAATGCCAGCCCTTCAAACGGCGACGCCCAGCCGCCGAGAAAAAATATCGCGGTCAAAGTTGAAATGAGCACCATGTTGGCGTATTCGGCGAGAAAAAATATCGCAAACGCAACGCCCGAATATTCTACGTGGAATCCGGCCACGATCTCCGACTCACCTTCAGCGACGTCGAAAGGCGCGCGATTCGTCTCGGCGACACCGGATATCCAATAGACAACAAATAGCGGGAATAACGGGAACAGGAACCACTGACTAAAACCACCCGTTTGTGCCATCACGATGTCGCCAAGGTTCAGGCTGCCGCTGGCCATCAACACACCGACCAACGCAAAGCCCATCGCAATTTCATACGCGACGATTTGTGCTGCAGAACGCATCGCGCCGAGCAAAGCGTATTTTGAATTCGTTGACCAACCGGCAAGAATGATGCCGTAGACGCCGACCGACGTCAGGGCGAGAACGTACAAAAGACCCGCGTTGATATCAGCGATGACGTACCAGTCATTCAGCGGAATTACAGCCCACGTGGCCAGCGCCGGAATTAACGAGAGTAATGGCGCGATGACAAACAGGAAGCGACTGGATTGCGACGGTACCACCACTTCCTTGATGAGCAATTTGATGACGTCGGCAAATGGCTGGCCAAGACCCAGCGGCCCGACCCGATTGGGACCGACTCGCGCCTGCATGCTGCCGATGACTTTGCGTTCGAAGTAAGTCGAGAACGCCACGATCAAAATGACGGCAATCAAAACGAACAGAATCTTCCAGGTCGTTACCGTCAGGTACTGGACCCACTCGGGCAGCGAGTAGAACACAGCCAAACCCCAGTCGATCCAGTTGCTCACGAATTGCGGCACGAAATCAGCCATTACTCGTCACCTGCCGCGCGCTTGGCGGACAAGGTCTTTTGCAAAGCATTGGCGCGCCGCACGAGACTGTCAATCGAATACAGCGGAGTATCAATTTCGTCTGCCGGTCGATCTGCGCCGTTCGGTTTGGCGATCTTCCCGTTTGCCTGATAGTTACCGCCATCAACTTCGCCAAGTAGCGACTTGAACTCCGTCAAGACATCCTCGCTGGTTACGTAGTCGAAGCCTTCAGCATTCAAGAGATTGCCGAGGACCCGCAAGACCTTCCAACAAGGGCGAGATTCGCCAACGGGATTGGCGACACCACTGAAACTTTGCCAGGTACCCGCTACGTTGACATACGTACCCGAGGTTTCCGCGAACGTGCCGATAGGCAGCAATAAATCGGCGACCTCGAGCAATGCCTCTGAAACGAACGGTGTCAACGCGATGACGTAGTTTTGCCTGGAGAGTTTCCTCACGGCGTCGGTAGTTGCATGGATATCTGCATCGGGTTCGACATTGACAAGAACGACGACGTCCAGGGCACTTTCCAGCATAGAAGAAACGCTACGGCCGGCTTTGCCGCGCTTCTTGCCGCCGTAACCGCGATGTGGCAAAACACCCGCCAGACACGCTCCCGCTGAATTCGGCCCCTCGGTGACGTTGCCCAGTTTCGCGCCTGTGAGTGCAGCGATTGCCGCGCCCAGTGCCCTGACAGCGGAATACGCTGCATGCCGTCCAGCGATATTGCCAAGCAGAATCAACGAATCATCTGCAGCTTTCAGCGAGGCAGCGATGCGCTTGGCCGAATCCGGCGCGACGACCCCCTTGCAAAGCTCGGCAACTGTGCCGGGCAATGCCCCACCTGCAGCCGCTGCGACCGCAATGCCGCTCAGCAACTCGACCAGGCCGGCACCGGAAACATAATCGGAAATGCCGAAGAAATATTCGTACTCGCGAGAATTAGCGAAGCTGACCTTGCAACCTTTCAAGGCGGCCTTGCGCAATCGATGCGCTATAATCGGTGCTTCGTTTCGGAGGTTCGACCCTGCAATCAGGATAGCCCCCTGCCGTTCGATTTCATCGATACCGCAGCCCAGCGATTCATAGACAGGATCATTGTCCTGGTCCGATGTATCGCGGCGACTGATGCGGTGATCGATATTGCTC
Organism: Woeseiaceae bacterium; assembly: GCA_022866645.1. GTDB lineage: Bacteria > Pseudomonadota > Gammaproteobacteria > Steroidobacterales > Woeseiaceae > UBA1847. The sequence goes on from JALHUQ010000441.1 coordinate 9,713, forward strand.
GTACCTAGATGCGTAGCAAGCCTGGACAGCAAATAACTTTCTTCGACCGTGGCGGCCGGCGAGGAAATCAAACCGAGCTTGTCACCCTTTGCAGCACCGAGTACTTCAGCTGCCCGCGCGAGCGCATCCGTCCATTCCATATCGCGCCACTCGCCGCCATCTTTAATACGTGGCGCTCGCAGTCGATCTGTACTGTAAATTGCCTCGTAGCTAAAGCGGTCACGATCTGAGATCCATGCTTCGTTAATGGACTCGTTATCGCGCGGCACCATGCGTTTCACAGTGCCACGCAGCACGTGGGCATAAAGATTGGAGCCAACACAATCGTGCGGCGACACGGTTTCGCGCTGCGTCATTTCCCAGGCGCGTGCGCTATAGCGGTATGGCTTGTTATTCAGCGCACCGACCGGGCACAGGTCTATGATGTTCGCTGATAATTCGTGATCGACGTTTGCTTCAACGTAGGTTGAGATCTTGACGTTCTCGCCTCTCTCTAATGTGCCGAGCTGCGGATTGCCCTGGATCTCTTCGCCAAAACGCACGCATCGCGTGCAATGAATGCAGCGCGTCATGTCGGTGGATACCAGCGGACCAATATCCTTGTCTTTGACAACTCGTTTGCCGCTGTTATAACGGGAAATATCACGACCGAATCCCATCGCGAGGTCCTGCAACTCACACTCACCACCCTGGTCACAAATCGGGCAATCGAGCGGATGATTGATCAACAGGAACTCCATCGTCGCTTTTTGCGCGGCAATCGCTCGTGGTGACTTCGTGAATATCTTCATGCCTTCGGCGATCGGCTGTGCGCACGCAGGTATCGGCTTCGGCGCGCCGACGATATCAACCAGACACATACGACAATTCGCAGCGACGCTGAGCTTCTCGTGATAACAAAACCGCGGAATGTAGGCGCCGATCGTGTCGGTCACTTCGATCACCATTTGACCCTTGCGGGCTACGACCGGCTTGCCGTTGACTTCAATATTTACAGTATCGTCACTCATAGCAACTACGCAGCAGCCTCATTCGGATCGTCAACGATGCTTCGGCCGTTATTACGAATCATGTATTCAAATTCATGGCTGTAATGCTTCAGGAAACTCTGTACCGGCCAAGCCGCGGCGTCTCCTAATGCACAAATCGTGTGTCCCTCAATCTTGTTCGCGACGTCGACAAGTTTCTCGAGATCGGCCATTTCGCCGTCGCCCTCGACAATTCGAGTCAGCATGCGATACAACCAGCCCGTGCCCTCGCGGCATGGCGTACATTGACCGCAGGACTCTGCCATATAGAAACGTGAAATTCGTCGCAGCACTTTCACCATGCAGGTCGTTTCGTCCATGACCATCACTGCGCCGGTGCCAAAAGACGAACCCGCTTGCTGCAATGAGGTGTAGTCCATAGTGCAGTTCATGATTATTTCTGCTGGCAGCACTTTGCATGACGATCCGCCGGGAATAACGGCCTTAAGTTTGCGGCCACCCAGAACGCCGCCGCAGATGTCGTTGAGCAGGTCTTTAAACGGTATACCCATTGGCAACTCGTAGTTACCCGGCTTTTCGACGTGTCCGGATACTGAAAACAGCGCCGTACCGCCAGACCCTTCCGGTCCAAGCGCTGCAAACCACGCCGCACCATTTCGCAGTATCGCAGGTACGCTGGCGAGGCTCTGCGTATTGTTAATAGTCGTCGGCTTGCCATACAGGCCAAAATTCGCCGGGAACGGCGGCTTGAATCGCGGTCGGCCCTGTTTGCCTTCCAGAGACTCCAGCAGTGCCGTTTCTTCCCCGCAAATGTACGCACCAGCACCGACAAAGGTATACAGGTCAACATCGATACCGGAGCCTTGAATATTGTTTCCCAAAAGACCCGCTTCGTAGGCCTCTTTTACCGCCGCTTCAAAGCGCGGAATCGGCTCGTCGAGGAACTCGCCGCGTATGTAGTTGTAAGCGACCGTCGCGCCCATCGCATAGGCAGCGATGGCCATGCCCTCGACCAGGGCGTGCGGGTTATACCGTAGTACTTCCCGATCATGGCAGGTACCGGGCTCGCTCTCATCCGAGTTGCAGACGAGGTACTTCTGAATCGCCGCATCACGCGGCATGAAACTCCACTTCAGGCCCGTCGGAAATCCCGCGCCACCACGACCGCGCAAACCCGACGCTTTGATTTCGTCAATGATTTGGGCCGGCATCATCTTGCCGGCGAGAACCTCGCGCCACGCCTTGTAGCCGCCGTGCTTCTCGTAAGTTGCCAGCGTCCAGGACTCGTCGGAGCCAAAGGTATTAAAACAGACAAGATTCTGCTCGTAGGCCATCAGTCAAGCCCGTCCAGAATTTCATCGACCTGCTCTTTTGTCAGGTTCTCGTAATACTTGTGGTTAACCATCATTGCGGGCGCGCCACAACACGCGGCGATGCACTCTTCTTCTTTCTTCAGAAAAACGCGGCCGTCGCCGGTGCTCTCGCCCAACTTTACGTTCAGCCGATTTTCGACGTGGCTAACGATGTCCTCGGCGCCTCGCAACATGCACGAAACGTTGGTGCATATCGCGACTTCATTCCGTCCGACCTGTTTGGTCTGAAACATCGAATAAAATGTCGCTACTTCGTAGACCTGAATCGTCGGAAGCTCGAGGTACTCAGCGACCGCGTTCATTTGTTCCGCGGTAACATAACCGTGATTCTCATGCTGCACAGCGTGCAATGCACTGATAACGGCGGATCGTTGCCGGTCTGCCGGAAAGCGCGCTTTCCAGTGCTCGATTTCGTCCTTTACATGCACGGAGAGTTCGTAACTCATCGATCGACCTCCCCGAACACAATATCCTGCGTGCCGATGACGGCAACAACATCAGCAAGCATGTGACCTTCCACCATTTCTGACATCGCCGACAGGTGCGCAAAGCCAGGCGCACGAATTTTTACGCGATACGGTTTATTCGCACCATCCGAAATAATGTAGACACCGAACTCGCCTTTCGGATGCTCAATCGCGGCATACGCCTCACCCTCGGGCACGCAATAGCCCTCGGTAAACAGCTTGAAGTGATGAATGAGCGATTCCATATCGTCTTTCATCTCGATACGTTTCGGCGGTGTGATTTTGTGGTCTTCGGCAATCACCGGGCCCGGATTGACACGCAACCAGTCGATACACTGTTTGACGATTCGGTTCGACTGACGCATTTCTTCCACGCGCACCAGGTAACGGTCGTAGCAATCACCATTCACGCCGACGGGTATGTCGAAATCCATGAGGTCGTAAACTTCGTAAGGCTGTTTCTTGCGCAAATCCCATTCAACGCCGGAGCCCCGCAACATTGGACCCGTAAACCCCAACTGCATGGCACGCTCAGGTGAAACCACTGCGATATTGACCGTCCGCTGCTTCCAGATTCGGTTGTCGGTAAGCAATGTTTCGTACTCGTCAACACAGGCCGGGAAACGCTGCGTGAAATCGTCAATGAAGTCGAGCATGGAACCTTCACGAACCGAGTTCATTGAATCCAACTGTCTCTTGCTGCGAAACCTGGACTCGGCGTACTTCGGCATCGACTCGGGCAGATCGCGGAAGACGCCGCCCGGCCGGTAATAGGTCGCATGCATTCGTGTCCCCGAGACAGCCTCATAACAGTCCATCAGGTCTTCACGTTCGCGGAAGCAGTACAGGAACATCGTCATCGCGCCAATATCGAGACCGTGCGCTCCGAGCCACATCAGGTGATTCAGGATTCTGGTGATCTCATCGAACATGACGCGAATGTATTGAGCCCGAGTCGGCACTTCGACGCCGAGCAACTTTTCGATGGCCAGAACGTAGCCATGTTCGTTACACATCATTGATACGTAATCGAGCCGATCCATGTAGCCGATGCTCTGATTAAAAGGCTTGGTCTCCGCCAGTTTTTCTGTCGCTCGGTGCAGCAGACCGATATGCGGATCCGCTTTGTGTATGGTTTCGCCTTCGATCTCGAGTACGAGGCGTAATACCCCGTGCGCGGCCGGGTGCTGCGGACCGAAGTTCATGGTGTAGCTCTGAATTTCAGCCATTCTTGTTCGCGTCCTTGAGGTCGGCTGAATAACGGTTGTCATCGCGTATGACCCTGGGCACCAGGGTTCGAGGTTCGATGCTTACGGGTTTGTAGACGACACGTCCTTCGTCGGCGTCATAACTGACTTCAACGTTGCCCATAATCGGAAAATCTTTGCGGAAAGGATGCCCGATAAAGCCGTAGTCCGTAAGGATTCGACGTAAATCAGGGTGTCCGTCGAAGAGAATACCGAACAGGTCAAAAGCCTCACGTTCAAACCAGTTCGCACCGTTCCAGATATCCACCACCGACTTGATTATCGGCGGGTTGGACGTGCCCGTGAAAACGCGCAGCCGCAGTCGAACATTGTTTTGTAGCGACAGGAGGTGATAAACCACGGCAAATCGTCGCGGATCAAACTCGTCGGCTTCATCCAGGATAACCGCTTGGCGCTCAACGCCCCGACTGAATCCTGTGTCCGTCGCGCTTTTCGTTGTCCACTCATCGCTGCCGTAATTCAGGTAATCAACGCCACACACGTCAACCAACATCTCAAAGCCAAAATCCGCCTCATTGCGAAGCGCAGTCGCAACTTTGATCAGGTCGTCTTTGTCGAGTTCGTAGGTCAACTCGCGGCACGAAGAAGCAACTCGACTCATCTGCTCGCCGAAGCGCGCATCGATCTTAGTCGCGAGAGATTCGTAAGGACTGGTCATCTTAACGAGCAATCGTACTGGTGCGTCGTATCTTGTTCTGCAATTGCATCAGGCCGTAAATAAGCGCCTCTGCTGTCGGCGGACATCCGGGAACATAAACGTCGACGGGCACGATTCGATCGCAGCCGCGAACAACTGAATAGGAATAGTGGTAGTAACCGCCGCCGTTCGCGCAAGAGCCCATCGACACCACCCAGCGCGGTTCTGGCATCTGGTCGTAAACCTTGCGTAATGCCGGCGCCATTTTGTTGGTCAGGGTTCCTGCAACAATCATGCAATCGGACTGCCGCGGGCTGGGTCGAAATATGATTCCGAATCGATCCAGATCGTAGCGAGAAGCTCCTGCCTGCATCATTTCGACGGCGCAACAGGCCAGTCCAAACGTCATCGGCCAGAGCGACCCCGTCCGAGCCCAGTTCATTACCGAGTCGACGCTGGTTACTACAAAGCCCTTTTTCTGCAGGCTGCCGCCGGCCGCGGCCGCGCTGTCAATGGGGACACCAGCCTCGGCTGCGTTGTTCAATCCCACTCCAGCGCCCCTTTCTTCCATTCGTAAATAAAGCCTACGACCAGAATGGCCAGAAACAACGCCATCGCGAGCAGACCGAAACGTCCGATGGTGTCCAGAGAGACGGCCCACGGAAAAAGAAACGCAATCTCGAGATCAAAAATGATGAACAGGATGGCGACCAGGTAATAACGCACATCAAATTTCATGCGTGAATCGTCGAAGGCCTCGAAACCGCATTCGTAGGGAGACAGTTTCTCGTCGTCCTTCTGTCCGCTACCGATCAAAAATCCGAGCCCGAGCAACAGCAGGCCGATTCCAGTGGCTATGCCCAGGAAAATCAGGATTGGAAGATATTCTTGCAACATTATTGTTTGTATTGCCTTACGGGTGTCGCGGCTGATATTGCTCTCAAATCAGCGCGGCATTGTATCAGCCTATGCCGCGTCGAATACACCCCTTTCGGCGTATGGAAAATTTGTAACTCGCACAAAAAAAACCGGCCTGAAACACCTTGAGTGCTCGCAGGCCGATCGTATTATTTGGTGCTCTGGGCGAGACTCGAACTCGCACGGCTTGCGCCACTGCCCCCTCAAGACAGCGTGTCTACCAATTCCAC
>JALHUQ010000442.1 GCA_022866645.1 Woeseiaceae bacterium
CCATGGACTGAAAGCAGCCATCGCGAGTGAGCCAGCGAGCCACGAGTTTCTCGCGCTGACAGCCGACGATACGGCACACGTCAATCCCGAGAGCGGTTTGCTCGATATCGAGAGCATGCTGATGCGGGAAACAGAGAAAGTTCGTGATCGAATTAATATGGATATTGCCCTCAAGCGAATCAGTACGATCAACACGCCGATCTTCGTGCAAGGCCGTAACACCGATGAACTGCAGGGGATCTTCAAGGTCAGTTACGAACTGCTGCAAGAGTCGGGCAAGGAAGCCGAATGGAAAACCTACGAGCATGATGTCCATGGTTTTGTCTATGTGAAGCGCAATAAGGATGGCGTGTATGCGCCCGACCCGGTGCAGTTGGATGCGGTCAAGGACAGCATCGCGTTTTTCGATAGATACATGAAGCAATAAGCTCCGCCGGAGTGCAACACTGATTGAATCTGGCGCTGCGGTTAACTGACATTCAGAAACGGTATTTGTGGGCACGGGAGCAGTGACAGGACCAGCGCCGTCGCGATCAGTGTATCGACGCCTGCTGCTGCCGATTTACGTTCCGTCGCTGTTCAGTTCCATCAGTTTGCAGGCCCTGCTGGTCCTCATTCCACTGTATGTGCTGAACCGGGGCGGGAGCGCATCGTCTGCGGCGCTGCTGATCGGTTTGCGCGGCTTCGGCATGCTGTCCTTCGACCTGCCGGTTGGTATTTTGCTGGCTCGCCTGGGAGACAAGCCGGTCCTGCTGGGCGGACTTGCGGCAATGACGACGAGCACGGCAGCGTTCGCGTTTTCCGACAGCTTCTGGGTATTGGGTGCTGCTGCATTTGTTTCGGGCGCGGGTTTTACCGCCTGGATGATAGGACGCCAGTCCTATATCACGGATACCAGCGCCTTCGGCGAACGCGGACGCGCAATCTCGGCGATGTCCGGGATCATGCGCTTCGGCGGTCTCATCGGTCCTGTCGTAGGTGCCGTCGTGGCCCAGGCATTCGGCTTCGGCGTTGCGTTCATCGCTCTCGCCGTCAGCGCGGGCGTTGCAGGACTTATCGTGTCGGCATCCGCACATAACGTGCGACCTGAACGGCAGTCCGGCAAAGTGCACCTGTCCCGGATGCGGGAAATTGTTGTCGCGCATTCACGCGTCCTTGCCACGGGTGGAATCGCATCGCTCGGACTTCAACTCATGCGCTCGGGACGTATCCTGCTCATACCCCTGTTTGGCCATTTTCTGGGGCTGGACATAGCCGACATCGGCCTGATCGTTTCGCTGTCCGCTCTTGTCGATGCTGCGCTGTTTTTTCCCGTTGGGTTCATCATGGATCACTACGGACGCAAATGGGTGAGTGTTCCCTGCCTGGTGCTATCCGCATTGTCACTGGCCTTGTTGCCGCTGACTGAAGGTTATCAGTCGCTACTTGCAGTCGCGCTGTTGGCTGGGTTCGCAAACGGCCTCGGTTCGGGTTCGTTATTGACGCTCGGATCGGATCTTGCGCCAGCGAATGCCCGGCATGAGTTTCTTGGCATCTGGCGATTCATTGGTGACCTCGGTCATGCGGGAGGTCCAATGATGATTGGCGTGCTGATCGAATTGGCGACCCTTGGCGCGGCTGCAACAGCGACGGCCGGAATCGGGTTGATCAGTGCGGCGGTAATGTACTGGTTGGTCGACGAAACACTGAGCGGAGGGTAACCCCTTCAGTCGGACCCGACTCCGGCCAGGTGTGCCGATGCCGGCCGGGCGCGGTTAGTTACCGGCACGCTCATCGATAACCCGGCGCAGTTCCTTTTGCCGCTCACGATCGATTGGATATTTCCACATCAGCAGGACTACGAGCACATAAGCGGCAATAGGCGTGAATACGATCAGGTAACGCACGTTGTCGATCATCGCCTGTGAGTTTTGCCCACCCGTCTTGGCATCGAATCCGAGCCAGGACAGCCCCATGTAAATTGCACTGGCCATGAAACCTGCCGCCAGCTTGCTGCTCAGTTGCAGCAGCGAATAGTACAAGCCCATACGCTCGGTACCACTCTCGGCCTGATCCTGATCGCAGACGTCCGCCATCATGGTGCGCGGCAGCAATTCGTGTGCCGAAGTAATTGCGCCGACAAACAAGAACGCCAAAGCGGTGAGCCATAGCCGTTCCGGCGGCAGAAAGAACAGCAACGCCGGTACCGCCATGCCATAGAGTACGGCCAGCTGCATGGTGGCATGCTTGGTGAAATGCTGGGCTAATTTGACCCAGACGGGTATGAATAGCATGCCGCCAACCATCAGAAAGAACAGGATGAAGCCGGTGCGTTCGCCGAGCAGCAGTGTTGATGTGACGAAGAAAACAAACAGCGCCTGGACTACTGCGTAGGCGGCCGTGATGGCGGCGTTCGCTGCCAGCAGACGCAGCAGCGCCCAGTTACCGGCAACGATAGCCAGGGCACGTCGAAAGCCGATGTGTGCCGGCGGTGGCGCCTCGGGCTCGGCGAGACTGCGCAAGCAGGTAAACACAGCCACAGGTAACAGAATAATCAGCATCCAACCGACAGCAGCGACTTTTTCTGCGTGGGTTGGCGACCCGATTTGTTCCAGCACGGCTGGCGTTAGTGCGACCAGCATCATGCCGATCATCGCCGCCACCTGCAGCCAGCCGGTAATTTGTGTGCGTTGGTCGTAATCCGGCGAGAGTTCGAGCGCCCAAGCGGTGTGGCTTACAGTGGTCAACGTCCAGCCGACGTACACGACAATAAGCCAGCCGAAAAGGTAGTTTGCACCGACCTTGCCAGTCGGAATGAATAGCATATAGATCGCCAGCATGAGGATGAGCGTGCCGACGACCAGCCAGGGTCGTCGTCGACCCCAAGGAGTGCGATACCGGTCCGAGACCACACCAAATATTGGGTCTGTTACAACGTCGAACATCTTTGTTGTAAAGAAAATACCAGCGATCGCTTTTGCATCCAGCCCCATCGTTATCGCGTACAGCGGCATCAGGAGGATATATTTTGACTGCAGAAACGCGGCCAACGGCATAGCGGGGAATGAGAATCCCGCCATCGAGAGTTTGCTTGTCTTAAATAAAGTCATTTTCTTTCCTGTTTCCAAACGGAGCTATCAATGTCCCTTTTCCTTCAGCGCGAACGCGACTATGGCGTCGCCCTCTTCGGTGAAAGTCCGGCGGTTACCGCCGGCCGCAATGACAACATACTGTTTACCCGCAGCCATGTACGTCATTGGCACGGCCATGCCCGCGTAAGGCAACTCCGCTTGCCACAATTCTTTGCCGCTGTTGACATCGAGAGCGCGAAATTTTTTGTCCATGGACGCTGCCATGAAGATGAGTCCGCCGCCCGTGACGATCGGGCCGCCGATGATGGCGGAGCCCCACGATTCCGGAAAAGTCATGCCGTAACGTTTAGTGCGGCCGAATGGTCGTTGCCAGCGGATCTTGCCGCTGTCCATATCGATCGCCGTAAGCGTTCCCCATGGCGGTGGCGTGCACGGCACTCCTGTCGGAGCCTCGAATACCCGGGTCAAACTGGAATACGGTGTTCCCGGCAGCGGATCGCCGTCACCACTTCTATAAACGCTACCCGGTACCGCAGCACTGTCCTCGTCCGGCATTGGGGTGATGGCGCCGCCCGGATTCGGAATCAGCCAATGTTGTGTGCCGACGGTCATTGATTTGATGATGAGCAGATTCGACTCCGGATCGAATGCCGCGCCACCCCAGTTACCGCCTCCACCGAAACCCGGGAAATGCAGCGTCCCTTGCTCGCTGGGCGGAGTGAACATGCCTTCATAACGCAGTTCGTCAAATCGATCACGGCACCAGGAACGCCCCATGAATGTCATGCCGAACAGGTCGTCACGATTGAGCGTCGTACGCGTGAAAGGTTCCGGCAAGACCGGAAATGGCTGGGTCGCCGAGGTTTCTTCGCCTGCGATATCCGACTTTGGCACGGGCCGTTCCTCGATCGGGAACACCGGCGCACCATCGTCGCGATCGAATACGAACACGAATCCCTGCTTGGTCTGCTGGATGGCGACCTCGCGCGTTTGCCCGTCTTTACTGATGCTCACCAGCAATGGATGGCCGGGCAGGTCGTAATCATAGAGGTCGTGGTGCACGATCTGGTAATGCCAGACGGGCTCGCCCGTTTTGGCTGAAAGGGCGACGGTCGCCGTGGCAAACGGGATGTCGAACTTGCGCGTGGCACCGTAAAAATCCGATGACGGGCTGGTCGTTGGCAGGAATACGAGACCACGCTCCAGGTCGGCACTCAAACCCGACCAAACGTTTGCCGCGCCGGTGTCATGCACATGTTCGGGCGGGATTGGATTGAATTCCCAGCGGAGTTCGCCAGTGCGCACGTCGAATGCACGCACGAAACCATCGCTGGCATCGACCGGGCTGTCTTCAACGCCGACTGCTGCAACCACGAGATCATCAATGACCAGAGGTCCGGAGGTCGTGTGACGAGGGCCGATGCCGTTGCCCTCGTAATCCCAGTGGCTGGCGTAGCCAGGATGTCCCTTGGCAGCGCCGAAGTCTTTGCAGGACTTTCCGGTGTCAGCGTCGATGGCGTAAACGTTGCCATTGATATCCGCTTTGAAAACCCGTCGCTCGCAGGGCACACCGGGTTGCGGTTCCGTCGCCTCCCAATAGGCGACGCTACGGCACCTGACCACCTGGCGCGGCTGTTCGATGAGACCTTCACCGCCCTCGTCCTTATGCGGATCGAAGCGCCAGCGCTCCACTCCCGTTACCGGATCGAGAGCGATGACCCGGTTCATCGGGGTGCAGTAGTACAGCGTATTGTTGGCATGAATAGGCGTTACTTCGTGCCAGGCCATATCGCCAGAGCGGTAGGTCCAGGCGACCTCAAGGCGATCGACATTAGACCCCTTGATCTGATCGATGGCCGAGTACTGTCCGCCACCGGCCGCACCTCCAAAAGTAGGCCAGTCGGCGCTCGTTTGCGCCATTGCGGGAGAACCCAGCGTACCGGTGATGATTAGCAAAACGACCCAACGCACGACTGCCATAACGACGACTCCACCATTCAATATATTTTGCATTGCGGTCAGGCATGACCTTCGTTGAGGCCGGGCAGTGACCACTCTTCCACTGCCATTGGCCCAAGTACCGGCTCGCCCAGTTCTGGCGTGGAAACGAGATAGAGACCCGTGTCCGAACCGACCCAGATAAGTTTGCGGTCCCATTCAACGAAAACGATATCCACCGTGCGGTTGTAGCTGTTCCATACGTCCAGATCACCGCCCTGTGGTGGGATGAAGAACGCGGTGTTTCTGGGTTGCGCTGGGTCGCTCAGGTCAAAGCACTGCGCGCCCGCATTGAAATAGGAGTAGCAACTGAAATTCCGGTGTGGCTTACCGGGCGCTTTCTGGTTCTGTGGCATGCGCGCGCCGAAACGACCGCGCTTGTCGCAGAAATCGCGATAGGGCGCTTCCGGCGGCGGCTGGGGGGTCGGCAACTTGCCGATCACTTTGAG
>JALHUQ010000061.1 GCA_022866645.1 Woeseiaceae bacterium
ACGGCCGAAGTTTACCGACGTCCGCTGCTGATCATTCCGCCGTGGATCAACAAGTACTACATCCTCGACCTTCAGCCGGACAATTCGTTTGTGCGCTGGGCGACCGGCCACGGCTATTCGGTATTCGTAACGTCCTGGGTTAATCCGGATGAAAAGCTGTCGACCAAGACGATGGAAGACTACCTGAACGAGGGAATTCTGGAGGCACTTGATGCCGTTGAGGCAGCCACCGGCGAATCGGAAGTAACCATGATTGGCTATTGCATCGGCGGTACGCTAACCGGTGCGGCACTAGCCTACATGGCTGCAAAAAATGACGATCGGGTCAAGGCGACAACGTTCTTTGCCGCGCAAATGGATTTCTCGGAGCCTGGCGACCTGAAGGTCTTCATAGACGAAAAACAACTCGAGAGCCTGGATGAGAAAATGCAGGAAACGGGCTACCTTGAAGGCAGTGCGATGTCGAGCGCTTTCAATCTGCTGCGTGCTAACGACCTGGTCTGGTCGTTCTACGTCAATAACTATTTGCTTGGTAAAGACCCGATGAAGTTCGACCTGTTGTACTGGAACGCCGATGCAACACGCATGCCGCGCACCTTGCACATGTACTACTTGCGCGAGTGTTACCTGAAGAACAACCTCGCCAAGCCGGGTGGAATTACATTGAACGATACGCCAATCGATCTCAGCAAGGTAACCATACCGATTTATCTGCAAGCGGCGAAAGAAGATCATATCGCGCCCTACCCGTCGGTGTTCAAAGCGAAGAATCTTTTCTCGGGTCCCGTTCGATTCATGCTCGCCGGATCCGGACACATCGCTGGCGTCGTCAATCCGCCGAGTGCGAAGAAGTACAACTACTGGATGAATGAAGAACAGCCCAATGATGTGGATGCGTGGCTGGCGGGCGCCGAATCACATCCTGGCTCCTGGTGGGACGACTGGAACACATGGCTGGCACCGCTCTCGGGCGAGATGGTGGCCGCAAGGAAACCGGGTGACAGAAAACTCGCCGTCATCGAAGACGCACCGGGCAGCTACGCCAAGGTGAAAAGCTAGCAAGGCACAAAACACACGCAGCGAATTGGAGCGACCGATGGACCTGAAAGGCAGTGTAATTGTAATCACCGGCGCAAGCCGTGGCCTGGGCGCGGCGATGGCCGAACGTTTAGCAACGAAACAATGCCGGTTGGCACTGATTGATCTTGACGCTGACTCTTTGCAGGCCAGCAAGACCGCATGCCTTGCGGCTGGTGCAGAGCGAGTTGAAGTCTATGCGGCCAACGTTTCGAAACAAGACGATGTCGTCAAGACAATGCAAAAGATCGCGGCGGACTTCGGTGCCATTCACGGCCTGATAAATAACGCGGGAATTACACGCGACGGTCTGACGCTCAAATACAAGGATGGCGCACTGGTTTCCGAGATGACTCTGGATCAGTGGCAGGCCGTGATCGACGTGAACCTGACCGGCGTGTTCCTGTGCGGTCGTGAGGCCGCGAAACAAATGATCGCCCTCGATTGTCGTGGCTGCATTATCAATATTTCATCCATCTCGCGGCACGGCAATATGGGCCAGGCAAACTACTCTGCCACCAAGGCGGGCGTCCAGGCGCTGGCTGTAGTCTGGGCAAAAGAATTTGCGCGTTACGGTATTCGGGCAGCGGCTATCGCTCCCGGCTTTATCGCAACCGAGATGGTCATGAGCATGAAGCCCGAAGCACGCGAGAAAATCGCGGCGACTATTCCGGCGAAGCGATTGGGCGAACCGAATGAGATCGCCAAAACAGTAGAGTTCATATTCGAAAACGACTACGTCAGTGGTCGCTGCATTGATGTCGACGGCGCGCTACGACTTTAGTCGCTGGTAGTGACTTGTCCGATATCAATGCGATAATGCACGACGTAAATCAGCGCCCGTAGCTCAGCTGGATAGAGTACAGCCCTCCGAAGCCAGGGTTGCTGGTATAGTAAGCAGGCGGCCCAACTTAAAAAGGAAATCATGCACTGAAATTCGTTCGTTTTCGTACAACGCTACTGCACCTAATTTCTATTGCAATTGTCTGCGCCGGTTTTACTCCGGTGTCTTACGCCGGCGCCATAGAAACGGGCTATATGGTCGACCAGGAGTCTCGCGCGGCGAGCCTTGCCCGATTCGACGTTATGCTGGCTTCTGGCAAGGTTGCACAGCAGCTCGAAGTGCTCGGCGTCGACAAGGCGCTGGTTACTGAACGAATCCAGGGCCTGAGCAATTCGGAGTTGCTGATGCTCGAGACGGAGATGGACCGGCTTGCTGCCGGTGGCGACGCACTGGCTCTTATCGGTGCCGTATTTCTCGTGTTGCTGATACTCGAACTCGTGGGCGTAACCGACATCTTCAAGAGCATCTGACGCGAAGCATCGCCTGAACAGGCACTGGTTGTTCAGGGGCTGGCTTTCGCCTGCTCT
>JALHUQ010000443.1 GCA_022866645.1 Woeseiaceae bacterium
ACACGAAGTGCCGGGGTGTACAACATATCCATAGCGGATCAAGGCTGAGCGGGAACTCCATAGGGAATACACATGCGAAAGAATCATTCACTGGGTCACGAGGAAGAAAGTGAAGAGATCAACCTGACGCCGATGCTCGACGTCGTGTTCATCATGCTCATCTTTTTCATCGTTACAGCGACTTTTATTAAGGAAGCTGGTATTCAGGTTGACCGCCCGGATACCGTTACGGCAGATACTCAGGATGACGCGTCAATTCTGATCGCGATCAGCTCAAATGATGAGATCTGGGTTGATCGCAAGGAACGAGCGCCGCAGGAACTTCGAGGAGTCATCGAACGCCTGCACGCCGAGAATCCAAAAGGATCAATTGTTATTCAAGCTGATGAGGAGTCAACCAACGAGAAGCTTGTTCTCGTCCTGGCGGCGGCCAAGGCCGCTGGTGTGACGAACGTGGCGATCGCCTCGGATAACTGATCAGGAACCCGACAGCAAGATGAGTGTCTTAAATACCAGGTCCGCCTGGCATAGCAGGGAGACGAAGCGGCTGAACCCGCCGAGGAGATTTGGACCATGATAGGTCGTTACGCATTTTCAATACTAATAGGCACAGTGGTGACACTGAGCTTGTTATTCATCATGCAGCTGCTCATCGTTACCGGTAAGCAAGCCCTGACCGACCCGCGCGAGCGGCACAAACTGGAATTCGTTCGAATCAAAAGGAATGAGGACGTCAATACCCAGGATCTGACGCCGGAGAAGCCGCCGAAGCCGCCTGAGACACCGCCTGAGACACCGCCGCAGGACAGGGACAATATTGATCCAAATGCACCTACGATCGATGTTGGCCGACCTGAAGTTAATGCCAATACCGATATTGGTGGTCCCGGCGCCATGAACATTGCCGAAGGTGATTACTTGCCGATCGTCCGGGTCGCACCGGTGTATCCGTCGCGAGCTTTGTCACGCGGTCTGGAAGGCTTTGTCGACATGTCTTTCACAGTGACGGCGACGGGAAGCGTAAGAGACCCAATCGTATTGCAGTCCACTAGCAGCCTGTTTGAGCGTGCGGCAACGCAGGCCGTACTGAAATTCAAGTACAAACCACGCGTTGTCGATGGGGTCCCGGTCGAAGTGTCGGGTGTAAAGACGCGAATAAAATTTGAGCTCGAAGAGTAAGGACGAGTGATAGCCCTTGGCGGGGAATCTATCCAAAAGGATATATTTTGTATGAATACTAATCGTGGAATATCTCTGAAGTTATGCGTGTTGCTACTTGCCGGAATGCTGGCCAGCGGTACTGCAGCTGCGCAAGGTAGCGGTCAGGCGGATAAAGACGATGATACCAAGACCAAGCAAGCTCAGGCTGTTAGTAAAGAAGTCTATGAGCGAATTACCAAAGCGCAGGAAATGGTGGACGCCAAAGATTACAACGGTGCTCTGAAGTTACTGAACAGTCTCTATAATCCTGACAAGTTGACCGAATATGAACAAGCCAACGTGCTTAACTACATTGGCTTCATTCATTACAACATGGACAATACTCCGGCCGCCCTTAAGACCTATGAGAAATTACTAGCCATCCCCAGTCTTGAGCCACAGATGGCAAAACAGATTACATTCACGATGGCCCAGTTGTATACGGTAGAGGAGAATTACGCGAAAGCACTGACAGCGCTCGATAAGTGGTTCACCCTGGAACCGAACCCGGCGCCAGAGCCATTTATTCTCAAAGCTCAAATACTTTATAACCTGAATCGTTTTCAGGACATGGTAAAGCCAATTGAAACAGCCATGGATGTTGCTCGCAATCGCGACACTCCCATCAAAGAAGATTGGTGGGGACTACTCAATTTTGCTTACTTTCAACAGGAAAATTACATCAAGGTTCGCGATATTCAAAAAATATTGCTGCAAACCTGGCCGAAGAAACGTTATTGGCTATCTTTGGCTGGCGCATACACGGAATTGGGCGAGGATGAAAAACTGATCTATGCCTATGACGCCGCTTTCACTCAGGGCATGTTGGTGAAAGGGACAGAGTTCGTGACGATGGCGCAGCTTTTTCTGCAGGCCGACGTCCCCTATAAAGCTGCGACGTTACTGCAGGAAAAGATCGATGCAGGCGTAGTTGAAAAGAATGAAAAAAACTACCGTCTTTTGTCGCAAGCCTGGATGTTGGCTATGGAGGATTCGAAAGCGATTCCGGCGTTAAAGAAAGCTGCCGCATTGGCCAAAGATGGCGAGGTCGACGCACGCCTCGCAAATTCTCATTTGAATATTGGTGAATACGCCGAATGTGTCGACGCGGCCAAAGCGGCCATCCGCAAGGGCGGTTTGAAAAGCCCGGATTATGTGCAGATTTCCCTCGGTATGTGCTTGTATAACCAGCGTAAATACAGTGACGCAAAAAACGCTTTTAATGAAGCAGCGAAAACGCCTCGATCACAACGCACTTCGTCCCAGTGGATTGCCGTCATAGATCAGGAAATCGAGCGTAATCGGCAGATAAGGCTAGCCGAGGAAGCGGCACAAAAGAAACGCAAGGAAATTGAGACTCGAAAAGCCGAGAGCTCACGCGCCTAGTACTGAGGTTTTAATCGCGTTAGTTGTGTATTAATCACTAAGGGCGTTGACCATTCCCGGTCAACGCCCTTATTATTGCGCGCTTTTGAGTTACGGAAATGAGCCATGCCGAAAATCATCTATTGCACTCCAGACGGAACACGACACGAAGTCGAGGTCGAGAATGGTTACTCGGTCATGGAAGGGGCCATAAACAACAATATTGATGGAATTGTCGCTGAATGCGGCGGTGCATGTGCATGCGCGACCTGTCATAGTTATATCGACGATGCCTGGCTCGCCAAGTTGCCGGAAATGGACGACATGGAGGACAGCATGCTGGACGCGGCATTCGACCGTAGGGCAAATAGCCGCCTCACCTGCCAGATTGAAATATCAGACAAACTCGACGGTCTGGTTGTACACGTCGCCGAGAACGAATATTAAACATTAGTTCACACAGGAGCTCTCAAAATGACCATAGCCACAGGCGACAAGATGCCATCAGGTACCTTCGGAATTATGACCGAGGCGGGACCCGGAGCCATCTCGACTGACAAACTTTTTTCCGGCAAGAAGGTCGTGCTGGTTTCAGTGCCTGGCGCCTTTACGCCAACATGTTCGATGAACCATCTACCCGGCTACGTTGATCACGCAGACGCGTTGCGGGACAAGAACGTCGATACGATCGCGTGTATGGCGGTTAACGACGTGTTCGTAATGGACGCCTGGGGCAAGGACCGCGGTGTCGGTGACGACGTGATGATGCTCGCAGATGGTAATGGAGAATATGCCGCTGCTCTCGGTCTCGAGCTCGACGCGTCGGGATTTGGAATGGGGACACGCGGGCAACGATTTGTCATCGTCGTGGACAACGGCGTGGCTACTCATGTTGCGATAGAAGCGCCCGGTAAATTCGAGGTCAGCAAAGCCGAAGCCGTACTCGCAGCCCTCTAGCCGAGGGCTTTTGTCAGCTCAGGTACTGCGCTAAAGAGGTCAGCGACCAGACCGATATCGGCAACTTCGAAAATTGGCGACTCTTCGTCTTTGTTGATTGCGACTATGGTTCCCGCGTCTTTTATACCGGTCAGGTGCTGAATAGCGCCAGAGATACCAATTGCAATATACAAATCAGGCGCAATGATCTTGCCCGTCTGTCCGACCTGCAATTCATTCGGCACGTATCCAGCATCAACCGCCGCACGCGATGCGCCGACACCAGCGCCTAATTTATCCGCCAGTCTGTAAATCATCTGGAAGTTTTCCTCGCTCCCAAGAGCTCGACCGCCCGCCACTACCCTTGTAGCCGTTTGCAGGTCAGGCCGGTCGGTAGCACCAGATTTCAGCTCAGTGACACGAGTATGCGACGGCACATCGACAGTAGTGTTCGCGCTTACGATTTCGGCGGAATTGCCGCCTCCGGCGACGCTGTAAGAGGCAAGGCGAGCCGTGGCCACAACGACACTGTCGGCAGGCGCTTCTACTTTAGCCACTGCACTACCGGCGTAAATTGGGCGTTTGAATGTGTGACTACCTTCGACACTCATGATATCGCTGACCTGATTGACGCCCATTAGCGCGGCGACCCGGGGCATCAAGTCTTTGCCAAAAGTTGTCGATGGACCGAAAACGTGTGTGTAGTCGCTCGCAAGGACAACTATTTGCGGAGCGAGCACCGCAGCGATGGCATGTTCATTTTCAGCCCGCTCAACCGTTAGAACACGAGATACGAATTCGATCTGGGCCGCCTCTGCCGCGATAGGTCCTGCAACCGACGCCAACACCACGATGTCGATCTCGGCTCCGTTGATGCACGCAGCACAGGAAACCGTTTTCGCGGTGCCGGAATTCAGAACTTTTCCGTCATGCTCTGCAACCACAAGAATTTTCGAGATCATAATAGTCCTTTGTCTTTGAGCGCTGCCACCAATCCTGTGACATCCTTCACCATTACGCCCCGTGCGCGCTCGGCAGGCGGTTCAAAATCCAGCACTTTGATGGCCGGACCCGGCTCAATACCCATTGCGGCGAGCGAAATCTGTTCAAGAGGCTTCTTTTTAGCTTTCATAATGTCAGGAAGTTTTACGTAGCGGGGTTCATTGAGTCGGAGATCGACGGTAATGACGGCCGGCAAGTCTACTTCGACAATTTCCAGGCCTGCATCAACCTCGCGTGTAACTGTGACAGTGCCTCCGTTAACCGCCAGATGCGATGCGAAGGTGGCCTGCGGACGACCCCAGATAGCCGCGAGCATTTGGCCTGTTTGACTGTTGTCATTATCGATCGCTTGTTTGCCCAACAATACAAGATCGATCGCATCTCGATCTACTATCGCCTTGAATATCCGGGCAACGCTGAGCGGATCCAGTCCGCCTCCAGCTTCAACCAAAATAGCGCGATCGGCTCCCATCGCCAGACCGGTACGCAATTGTTGCTGAGCGTCGGTAGAACCGACGGAAATGACGATTACCTCAGACGCGTCGCCGCGATCCTTGATACGCAGCGCTTCTTCAAGCGCAATTTCGTCGAAAGGATTGATGCTCATTTTGACGCCGTCGGTCTCTACGCCAGTGCCGTCGCTCTTGACCCGTACCCTAACGTTGTAATCAACGACGCGTTTCAGGCCGACAAGAATTTTTTCCACTTCAAAGCTCCTTTTCCCAAGTGGCGGGTATTGCGAATCTACTCTGGGGACCGCTATTGTCCAATACGCAATGAGCGCACACAACATCCAAGTGC
Source organism: Woeseiaceae bacterium (assembly GCA_022866645.1). Lineage (GTDB taxonomy): Bacteria > Pseudomonadota > Gammaproteobacteria > Steroidobacterales > Woeseiaceae > UBA1847. The sequence goes on from JALHUQ010000443.1 coordinate 5,305, forward strand.
AAAGAACGGTGAGGGTGGACGTGATGCGTCGCAGGCTTCTAATTTGGGCACACAAACCAGCACAATTTCTCGATCCTGACGATGGTCATATAGTCGATACGGGCTGCGGATTTGTCGTAAACTTAACGCAGATATTCACGAATATTGGGTGGCTTTGGAGTAATTCTCCGTCTCTCTAGCCGTCGCAATCGACAATTCTGATAGAGAATCATTATGCATATAAAACAATTAGTTATAATATCTCTCTCATGTGGATTATTAGCTTGCGCAAGCCCGGATTTGGCTTCGGACGGCTCAAAAGACGGTACCCGGAGCGGCCGGACCGATTGCATCTTCAGATCAAGTATCCGAGGATATACCGTCCTTGACGAGTCGAACCTCATCATCGAAGGATCGGGACGCCG
>JALHUQ010000444.1 GCA_022866645.1 Woeseiaceae bacterium
AGCACCTGGTGACCGAGCCACCAGTTACTTGTGTCCACAATCATGTATCGAATGGCCCAGGTCTTTTCATCGACGAGCAGGCCCTGTACGTGGCCGATATCACCATCCGTTGCCTGGATGCGATAGCCCATTGCCGCCTTAGAACTGCGCAGATGGAGGTCGTCATCCTGATGCTGCGCTGCTTCAGCTTGTGCATAAGCCTCCGCCGCTTCCGGACCTTCGACATAGGGCGTCGAAACCAGGCCGCTGGAGCCCGTCAACATCATGCCCGGGTATGCACCGCCGCCCCAGAGCCCGGCACCGCCCCAATAGGAGGGATAGCCGTAGTACCCGAGATACAGCATCTCCTGCTGGCGCGAGACGGGTTTGTCGGTGTCGATGTCGGGGCTGTTCTTCACCTGGTCTTTTGTGATCGAGACGGGCAATACCTTCTCCGTCCAGTTCGGCTGGCCGATGGCGATAGGTGAGATCAGTACTATTCGACTCAAAAGCCAGCTGCCGGCGTCGACAACGAGATAGCGAACGACCCACGCTTCGTCATCGAAATAGACATCTTTCACCTGACCAATGTTGCCGTCGCTGGCGCGGATGACATAGTCCTCCAGATCGTTGATGGTGCGTAGCATAGGTTCTTTCTCCTTCGCATTTCAGATTTCCAAACGGGGTTCGGAATAGGGGTGTTGATACGCCAAACCGGCAGCCCCGTCTGTGCGCTTGCGGACACTAGTGCTGTTGATTTGCATCTTCTATCTTTCGGCAAGGTACTTGCTCGCGGTCAGTCGAGATACGCCCGATGCAAGAAATCTAACTGGTCTATAATTTGGGCATCGAAATGGCCCCATTAAATGAAAAAGTTCGCCAATAGGATTTACGACTATGTCATCAATCCGCCCTCCGATGACGAACTGAAGAAGGCCTGGCAACAATGCGATCTGCAGTTGCCGGTGATCTGGATGCTGGGTAAAACCGGGGCCGGCAAGTCGTCAATCGTGCAGCAGTTGACCGGGCATTCCAGGGCGAAGATCGGCAACGGCTTCATGCCCTGTACCCGCGATTCCAGCTATTTTGATTATCCGCAGGAACGCCCCATTCTGCGTTTTCTGGATACCCGGGGCCTGGGGGATGTCGATTACGAGGTCGACGCAGATCTCGACGTGCTTAGCCACAGCAGCCACGCCCTGCTGGTTGTTTGCCGGATCCGGGACGGTGAGCAGAGCGCCGTGCTGGGCGCGCTCAAAAAAATCCGCAAGTCGGCCAGGCACATCGGCCGTTCGGCGATCATTGCGGTACACACCGGCGCTGATGAACTGGAGAATGAGCACGACCGGCGCCGGGCTGTTCAGGCGCGGCAGGATGAGATAGAGGCAGTCTGGGGCAAACCCGTAGATTCTTGCATCACCGCTTTCGTTGAGCGAAGCGACGGCAGCCTCAACGATCTGGGAGCCGATCGACTGCGTGAGTTGATCGGAAAAAAGCTGCCCGAGTTGAGTCTCTGGTTGCTCAGGAGCGCCCATCACGATGCGGAACAAAACAATTTTGATCAGCTCAAGACGGACGTGCTGTGGTATGCGGGCACTGCCGCGGCCAGTGACGCCATTCCGGTAATGGGGCTGGTGAGTGTGCCGGCCATTCAGGGAAAAATGCTGCACAGCTTGTCCCGGAAGTACGGCATACGCTGGACCAAACGCAACTTCTCCGAATTCAGCGCTGCATTGGGCACCAGCTTCGCGTTGCGCTATGTCACCAGCCTGGCCGCGCGGCAGCTTGCCAAACTCGTGCCGGGCTTTGGTCAACTGGCAGGAGGTGCGTTTGCCGTTACCGTTAGCTATGCCAGCACCTACGCCCTGGGGCGCGCCGCCTGCAGTTACCTTTATCACAAAAAAACGGCGACGGTGATTGGCGATGGCGCTTTGCAATCGGTCTATCAGGACGCCATGAAGCAGGGCCGGCAGGCAGGTAAGGAAGCCACCAGGGTGGCGCACAAGTGAGGGATCTGCTGCGCAAACTGCTGCGGGAGCGCTCCACTGAATTCTACCTGGCCGGGATATTGCTGTGGCTTTTGCCCGGATTGCTTTTGCTGCTGCTGGGATTTGTTTATCTGTGGCAATCCGGCTGGTTCTGGTGGTTCAGCGGCGCATTGCTGCTGCTGGCCATGCTGTCCTGGGGCATTCGCCGTCTCCTGGCCAGGCCCGTGCAACAGTCCGATGCACCGCCACAGCATCTGGACCCGCGGCCGGAGTGGTCAGACCACGACAAGCAAGTATGGCGCCAGTGTGTTGCCCATATCGAGGAGGCAGAGCTGGCCGCCACTCCCTGGGACGATATCCCTCGCGCTATGCTGGACCAGCTCACCTATGTAGCGCGCGTCTATCACGGCACCGACAAAGATGCCGGCTTTGCTTTCAGCCTGCCTGAACTGCTGCTGATGCTGGAGACCTGGAGCAGGGAATACCGGGCGCAGGTCGTCACGTACATGCCACTGGCGCACGGCATGAAGGTCTCAACGCTGAGGACCCTGACCCGCCATACCGATACGGCATTGAGGATATACAGATATGTGTCTCCGTTCATCAGCGCGCTGCGTATCGGCATAAATCCGCTGACCGGGCTGGCTCGCGAATTCAGTTCACAACTGGCATCGAAGTACATGGGTGATCTCGGCCAGCACATGCAAAAAAACATCAGGGTCGTCTTGTTTGAGCAGGTGACACAAGTGGGCATCGACCTGTACAGCGGCCGATTGAAGTTCTCGGAGGAGGAAATGCTGGCCTACCGGAAAGCCCAGGACAGGCCGGAAGTGTTGGAGCTAAAGCCGCTGTCAGTCATGTTTGTGGGGCAACTCAATGCTGGAAAGTCATCTTTGATCAATGCGCTGAAGCAGCAGTGCGTGGCAGAGACCGATCCGCTGCCCGCGACTTCCGGGTTTCACTACCATCCCATGCGGCTGGCCAATGACCTCGAGATCTACCTGATCGACACACCCGGGCTCGATGGCAAGGAAAGCACTGCGAAAGCCCTGCTGCAAGAAGCCGTCAAAGTCGATCTGCTGCTCTGGGTATGCCAGGCGAACCAGCCGGCAAAGGCTCTGGACAGGCAATTTTTCGAGCAATGGTGCGGCTATTTCGAGAAGCATCTCGCCAGAAAGAAACCACCGCTGCTGCTGGTGACCACCCACAACGACAGGTTAGCGCCCGCGGATAGTTGGCATCCGCCTTACGACCTGGCCGATTCAAGCAGCAGGAAGGTTGAGTCGATGATGGCAGCCCTGCGTTATACCCACCAGTCAATCGGATTACCCAAAGAAAGCCTGGCTGTGCCCGTCTCACTGCTGCCCGGCAAGGGATCCTATAATCTGGATGTGTTGCTGGAGCTGCTGATCTCTGCCAGCGATGAGGCTCGTGCGACTCAGCTCAACCGACATCGGCTGGATGCTGGTGCCGGTACGCCAAGGGTGTTAAAGGCGTTGCAGCAGACTGCGGGACTGGTCAGGGTTGGCGTGAAGCTCTCCCGGAAGTAAGTCAGCGCGCTGAAGCGTTTTTCTCTATTCAAACTTTTTCATGTGACGCACGGCTACCCGACCGAAGCGAGGCCGCCCGAATGGTGTGAATCGGCTAAAGCCGGTTCGAATCAATCGAACCACCGACACGCAGATTTTCAGAAGCTGAATTCAACAACTTAGCAATACTTTAATCACTCAACGTAACGTATTACGGCGATTTCGTAACACGGCAGGTAATCCTGGTTTAGGCACCAAAGTGGGCACAGAGTTATCTGGATATTCAAATCGGCCCCCTTCCAATGCCTGCAGGGGTGTAATTAACCTACTGCTTGTTGCCCGTCCACCCCGGGCCACGAACAGCCCTCCCAGGCATAGCGCCGGTATGCTCACCGTCTTTCAATACCTGTTCGCCGTTGACGAAAACGTGAATCATGCCGGTGGCGTACTGGTGCGGTTCCACGAATGTTGCGTGGTCCTGAATCGTGTCCGGATTGAAGACGACCACGTCAGCGTAATAGCCTTCTTTTAGCTCGCCGCGTCGATCAATTTTCATTGTCTGGGCCGGTAAGGCTGCCAACTTGCGAATAGCCTCTTGAAGTGTGAGGACTTCTTCCTCGCGAACGAATTTGGCCAGCACGCGGGCGAAGCTGCCGTAGGCCCGCGGGTGCGGATTGCTCTGCAGAAATACGCCCTCGGGCGCCAGCGAAGCCTCGTCCGAATTGAAGCTGACCCAGGGCAGGCTAACGGCGCGTCTTACGATATCTTCTGACTGCGTAAAGTAGACGGTGCTAATCCTGCTGCCATCTTCAACAATCAGGTCGAGTATCGTCTCTTCGGGGCTGGTGCCGCGCATGGCTGCAACTTCGGCGACGGTCTTGCCCGTCAGTGGCTTTAGCGCGTCGTTCTTGAAGCCCACCAACAGGATGTTATCGGGCGTGCCTGGCATCAGGAACATGTTCTCCCACTCGTCGGACGGCGTATTCATTTCACGGATAATCTGCTCGCGCAGTATCGGGTCGCTCATGCGCTCCAGCGAGGCCTCGAAACCGCCTTCCTGGACCCATGGCGGCACCGTGACGTTCAACCCGGTCCCGCCGGCCGGGTAGGTGTAGACGTCGGCGGTGATCTGCAAGCCTTCGGCGCGGGCATCCTCGACCATTTCAATGGCCTTATCGAACAGATGCCAGTTCGGTTGGCCCGAGGATTTCAGGTGGTAAATTTCGGCGCGGATGTTGGCTACTCTTGCGATCGTCAGCAATTCATCAATAGCCTCAATCATGTGTGCGCCTTCGTCGCGCATGTGCGAGATGTACATGCCATCGTATTCAGCCGCGACTTTGGACAGCTCGATCAGTTCATCGGTGTCAGCAAACAGACCGGGCGGGTACATCAGCGACGACGCGACACCGAGGGCACCTTCTTGCATCGCCTGTCGAACAAGCGCACGCATCTGGTCGAGTTCTTCGGCGGTCGGCGGACGATCTTCATAGCCGATAACATACTCGCGCGGTGTCGCCGCACCGATAAACGAGGCCACATTCGGCGAGATGCCACGGAGTTCAAGAAACTCAAGGTACTCGGCCAGTGTTGTCCACTCGACGTCGTAGCGAATGTCAGTCTGTAGACTGACCATCTGCTCTTTCATCGCATCATTGAGGGGACCCATCGAATTTCCCTCACCCATGATCTCGAGTGTCACGCCCTGGCGTATGTCGCTTTGCGACCGGCCATCTTCAATCAGCGACTCATTTGCCCAGGACATCATGTTCACAAATCCCGGTGCCACTGCGAGGCCCGCGACATCGATCTCGACGCCTGCCGTGGCTTTGCCGATGTTCCCAAGTGCAACGATTGTGTCGTCATCAATGGCAACATCGCCAACGTAGGGCGCCGTGCCACTGCCGTCGTACACCGTGCCACCGCGCAGGATAAGGTCGTAAGACGGCGGAGGCGTGCACGCTGTCAGGCCGACTGTGGCGATAAAGGCGATAAAGGCGATGACGGCCAGACGGTGTTCGATTCGCGGTGCGCTCATGAAGATTCCCGGGTGCGTGCAGAAAGTATTTGTTGGGGCCTAGTATAGAACGACAAAAGATTTTTATCGTGGCGAGTGACGGTAGTTGATGCTGGTTTGGGCACCAAAGTGGGCACAGTTATATCGGCAAGCCCTTAAACAGCCCGTGCTGCGTTCTCCTGCTACACTGCTGCTCCGCCATCCCTCGTTAAAAGGCCAGGCCACCTGATGATAAATGCTCGCTGCGCCACCAACACCCAAGCTGCACGTCGATGGCTTCGCAACGGATCAATCGCAGCTTTGTTAGTTACACTCGCGGTGCTGTTACAAGCCTGTGCCGGTCTTCGCCCGGGTTACGAAACACCTACCGTGAACATCAACTCGTTTCGTATGCTGCCGTCCGAGGGTGTGCTGCCGACGTTCGAGATTGGCCTGCACGTGACTAATCCGAACTCCGAAGCATTGAAGTTGCGTGGTGTTTCTTACACGATCAGTCTCGAAGGCCACGAAATCATCAAGGGTGTTGGCAACGATCTGCCCACCATCGACGCTTACGGTGAGGGACAGTTCAAGCTGACCGCAGCGGCCAGTCTGTTTGCCGGAATTCAGCTCATCACTAAGCTGATGAACGGCGCCAACGACAACCTCAAGTACGAATTCGCGGCGAAACTCGACATCGGCTCGCTGCGGCCGGCGATACGCGTCAGCGACACGGGCCTCATTGATTTGCGCGGTGGGTCCGGCGACTAGGCGAGGCATTTCACCGCGCGCCGGGGCATGTTCGGGCGAGCCCCCGGCCGACACGATTTACCGCAACGGCTACATCTACACTGTCGACGCTCCAGCAGCACAGAAGAGGCTCTCGCCGTAAGAGATGGCGTCATCGTCTATGTCGGCAACGACAGCGGCGTGCAAAAGTTCGTCGGGTGGCCTCGAACTGGTTAGCTGAATACACCAGAGACCATATCGGAAATAAGATTGCATGTAGCAAGATGATCAAAAGCGGATCTGAAGAACACGGATTGTCTTACTTTGATACTTCTGGAGATTTTTTGGGGGCGATTGAAGCAGCAACAAACTTTTTGGTTGGTGATTTGAACTGAAAGAATTCTGTAAACGACCTGGTCACAACTACATGACGCTACCAACTGAACTATTTTCTGCACAGGCCAGGTGCGATCGAAGAACCGTTGCCAACAGCAGCGACAATGCGATCATCTCAATGGCGAACGGCATCGCAGCCAGGATCAGAACAACTATCGCGACTGTCGGCAGCACGAACCGCCCCGAGCGATTCAGGGCATACCGATCTCGCACCAGCCACAGTCCGCCCGTATAGACGGCAACGGGGACTGCGATCGCATAGTTTCCGACAATCTCGGCAACGTGCGCGTGGTGTGTCGCTATTTCCACCGCGACCGCAATTCCAGCACCAACTGCAGCGCCCGATGCGTAAATCAATACATGGCCGTAGCCCCAGACCAGCGCCCGGGAAAAGTCCGTCCGCTCAAGATGTTCTTCCCTGGCAAAATACAGCCACCACATAGCGAACAGTATGACGAGCGCAGCGATCGCTATGCGGATAAGTGATGTACTCAAATGTTCGCCTTGCGCTGCCTCAATGGCCAATGAAGCAGCCAGTAGCGTCTCGCCAAGTACAATAATGTTGAGCAGTCCATATCGCTCGATCATGTGATGCCGATGCCACGGCGTGTTGCCACGGTTTTCGGCAATCACGGGTACGACCAGCTCCAGAATCATGCCAAGACCGAACAGGCCGTAGAACCAGGCAGTGGGAATCGGCAGAACAATCAACAGGATGATCCAGAAGACTTGTGTCAATGCAAAGCCGCGCGCGTAGGTAAGCGCCGTGGGCCGTCCTTCCGAGTCGCCCGCAGCGGCTCGCAACCAGAGCGCAACCATCCCCAGGCGCATGATGACGTAGCCAATGACCATTAGCGTAATGTCCAGTGACTCGAAGAATGCACCAATGCCGGCAGCCATGACGAGCGAGCCGGACATGATGATCATGGTAAGGATGCGGAACATCGCATCGTCGTTGTCATAGGCTGAGGCGAACCACGTATAGTTCATCCAGGCCCACCAGATCGCAAAGAACGAAAGAATAAACTTGGCGATCCCTTCTGCAAAATGGGCTTCCGCGATGGCGTGGTGCAGGCCGGCCGCTGCAGTAGCGATGGCGATGACCGACACAAGATCGAAGAGAAGCTCAAGCGGTGTTGATGCTCGATGCACTTCATTTGAATCACGACGGCGCATCGGGCGCGTCTGGAGTAAGTTGCGGTAGGTGGAGTTAGTCATTGCTTATGAATACCTTTGAGCGCGAAGATACCTCAGCTCGGGTTCCCCGCGGTACTGTATCTGTTGGCCAGGGGCGCCCCGCAGGGGTGACGAGCGAAGCTGCCCGGTTATTCCGAAGCCGAGTTCACTCGATGACCTGAACGCCCCGCCAAAATGCTACGCGGCCGGCGATTTGTTTGGCGGCGTCTTTGGGATTCCCGTAATACCAGGCGGCATCGTTGTTTTCAGTGCCATCAACGTTCAGCGTGTAATAGTTGGCGGTACCTTTCCATGGACAGACGGAGGTTTTGTTGCTGGGCTTCAGGTAAGACTTATCGACCGAGTCCAGGGGAAAGTAATGATTGCCCTCGACAACTACTGTGTCGTCGGACTCGGCTATCACTTCGTCATTCCAGATTGCTTTCACGGTTAGGTTGCTCCTGTAGTACTTGCTTGTGGAATTCTTAACAGATTAGATCAACAGACCCTTAGGGTCTATCTCGATACCCCACCCGACGGACAAGGTGTTGCGGTTGCGACATGTACTTCGAAGCTCGCAGACTCCGCCAGGATGTCATAGCCATCGTCTTCCATGAGACGCATGACATACGTCCCCGGCGGCACGGGCCAACCCCATCCCGCATTGCTCGCATCGAGCTGCGAACGACCCTCCGGCAGCGCGTCGATGTAGGCCCAGGGAAGGCCGGTTTCGTAATCTCCCGCCTCGTACTGCGCTGTTACACCCGGTAAATACACGGCGACGTAGTCGTTACGATTACCGGGCGCATTGCTCCATGTGTATGGGATGGCC
>JALHUQ010000445.1 GCA_022866645.1 Woeseiaceae bacterium
ATTGGTAAGCGGGTGTCATGCTCGCACTGCGGTGGAACAACTTTCACGGCCAAAGAAATCCTTCTGAATACCTGGCTACTGTCGTTGCTGCGTATCGACTGGCTGGATTCGAGTGCAAACGTCCTTTCTTGCCAACAGTGCGGGCTGCTAACGTGGTTCGCGCAGGATGAGTAGATTCCCTGTTAACCAGGGTCCATGGTGGTGACGATGATTAAAGGGTCTTGTCATTGCGGCGCAGTCAGGTTCGTCTACCCATCGCGACCAGCATGGCTAACTTCTTGTAATTGTTCAGTTTGTCGTCGTTACAGCACCTGGTGGGCGTACGCCAAGGTTGGCGAAATCGAATTGAACGCGGCGGACAACGCGACTATTGCCTACGTGCAAGGTGAGAAGACCATGGCTATGCATACGTGCAAAACTTGCGGGTGCACAACACACTGGATTTCACTGGACGGTGATGCGTCATCCCGGATGGCCGTCAATTTTCGGATGTGCGAACCGGATGAGGTTTCCACCATGAAGATTCGGCATTTCGATGGAGCAGACACATGGGAATTTCTGGATTAGGAGTGATGATGCCGGAAGACCAGAGGTAAGGTTTTGAGTAGCATTCTCGGCAAATCAACGGAGTGCTTGATGGAGACCAAGCGTCTTTGCCTCCGTCCCGTGACGGTGGATGACACCGGGTTGATGTTGGCGATCTGGAATGACCCTGCTTTCATCCGCAACGTGGCGGATCGTGGAATTCGAACGGTTGAGCAGGCGAGGGCGGCGATAGAAGGTGGCGCGCAGAAACTTTTCGAGGACTATGGTTACGGCCCGTACAGCATGTCGTTGAAAGCAGACGGCTCCATGATCGGTATTTGCGGATTGTTCAAGCGTGAAAATCTTGAAGATCCGGATATCGGTTTTGGTGTGCTGCCAGATTACTGCGGCCTGGGTTACGCGGGAGAGGCCGCAGCCGCTGTCGTTGCCTATGCACGTAAAGAGCTCGGCATCAAGGCACTGACAGCAATTGTTTCTCCAGCGAACGAACCGTCAATAGGTCTCATCAAGAAACTTGGCCTTACGTTCGAGAGGATGATTACAATGCCCGGCGAAGATCATGCTATTTGTCTCTACAGTAGGGTTCTTACGGACTAGGGTGCGATTCACTATGGAGTTTTTTAAGAGCGACGGCGCGCGCACAGGCCTTTTCTTTGGCGCGACCTCTGGCGTGATTACGACGCTGGGATTGATTACGGGCTTGAAAGCCGGGACACAATCAATCACCGCCGTTCTCGGCGGCATATTCGTCATCGCAGTGGCTGACGCCATGTCCGATGCGCTGGGTATCCATTTGGCCGAAGAGGCTGATCCGGAAACCGATCACGAGCATGTCTGGCAAGCGACAATTGCCACCTTCATTACCAAATTCGTGTTTGCCCTGAGCTTCGCCGTGCCGCTCCTGCTGCTACCGTTGGGGCCCGCCGTAATCGCGTCCATATTCTGGGGCATGCTGGTCATCACTGTCTTGAGCTACTTCCTGGCCCGCTCGCAGGACGAGTCGCCGACGTTCATCATTTTGGAGCATCTCGGAATTGCGATGTTAGTCGTCGTTATATCGCACTTTATCGGCGTCTGGGTCGCCAGAACATTCGGTTAAGTTATACTTACCGCCTTGAAAAACCGACTCCAACAATCCGCAGTATTTCTCGCCGATAACCCGGAATTCGGGCGTTGACACGATGAAAATCGAACCTTCGAGACCAACAGACTGGCGGAAATTGCTTGAATTTGCAGCGGTCGACCTCGATCAGTCCTTCATACTTTCGTGGCATTTCGATTCAGAGACCCTGATGATCGATATTGATGTACACCTGACCTCTGACCACCCGTTCTACGAGAAGCCGAGGCCCGCCGAGAAGGTCTGTATCCGTCCTGCGATCATTGAGTTTCCGTATTGTGAAAAGCTGACGGTTGACGATGGCGCGTCGGCCACGATCGCGGAGACTGCAAAGGGTCTTGGGCACGGGGTCATTGAAGGCATGCGGCGACACGCAGATGGTCGTTACGAAATCAACGGCGAATTCGGAACTGTTTTCATTAGCGCTGATCGTCCGATACTGAGACTGAAAGGGCCATAGCGGCGGAGGGGAAATCAGTGAGAGCTGAGAATCGAATTGATTACGTTGAAATTCCGGTCACCGACCTGAAGAAGGCGCGTGACTTTTTTTCCGCACTGTTTGGTTGGTCATTCCAGGAATGGGGTGACGACTATATGAGTTTCAATGATGGTCAGTTGGATGGCGGATTTCGGCGTGCGCCAGAACCCGCACCGTCGTCGGGCGTGCTGGTCATTTTTTTCAGCGCAAATCTTGAACGCGACTTCAGTCGCGTACAGGAGCTCGGAGCAACGATTTCCGAGCCCATTTTCCCCTTTCCTGGTGGCCGCCGGTTTCATTTCGTCGACCCAACAGGCACGGAATACGCTATCTGGTCGGCTGCGCCCGCGCCGGCAAAAGGAGATTAGTTGTGGCCGAATTGGTTGACCATCCCTGCGTGCAGCACAAACTCGCAATCATTCGTGACATCAATACCGG
>JALHUQ010000446.1 GCA_022866645.1 Woeseiaceae bacterium
GAGATCGCTGCATAGCCTTGAACTATCGTTCATCGTACTCTCCCTGGAGCATTTTCTTTTTTGAGCCGTCACGCAGCGATCCGATGCACGTTGATTATGCAAAACACACGCTGCGGAGACGCGGTTTTTCCTGAGACCAGTGTAAGATTGCAGGGATTTAGTACTACTGCCTGTCAGAATGGTTTTGGCCCAAATATTTGGCCAGAGTGAACCTGACCGAAAGTTCAGGTACCTTGATCGAAGGTACAGGGTCGCGATTCGTGCTTTTCCGATAAATTCACAGGCCATCAAAGACTTATTGCCCTGTCGGAGTGGCAAGTCGCGCCCAAAATCGGTAGATTTACGGCACATTGGCGACAGGGCGCTCTGACCAGCATCGCCGGAGAAACAATGCAGTGACGATAAAAACGATAATTGTTGACGACCATCCGGTCGTCCGCTTTGGTGTGAAACAAATGCTAACCGCGAACGACGAGATTGAAGTTGTCGCGGAAATGGATGATGTCGATCATCTGCTGGAAAAAATAGTCGAAACCAATGCGGATATCGTCTTGCTGGATCTTGAACTGGACCGTGGCGATGGCGTCGATGCACTGCGCTTGCTGCGAGAAAAAGCTCCGCATGTGCGCGTGATAATTTACACGTCACACGATGATGAGGAGCGCATCGTGCAGGCCGCCGAGCTGGGCGTCGATGGCTACCTCCTGAAAGGCTGCGGCCAAAGAGAGCTCGTCAGCGCAATTCAGAGCGTGAGTGCCGGCGGCATTGCCCTCGAGCCCGCGGTGGCTGGCAAACTGATGCAGTACATGAACAAGCGTTCATCGACGGCGAATGCCGACAACATCCGCTTCAGCAAGCGTGAGGCACAGGTACTCAAATTGATAGCTGTTGGCAAAACCAACAAGGAAATCGGCGAAACGCTGTTTATTTCGGAGTCAACTGTGAAGTTTCACGTGCATGCGATATTGAACAAACTCGATGCCGGCAATCGCACGGAAGCCGTATCAGTCGCCACTCAGCTTGGGCTTATCGACGTTACCTGAACGGTTTCGTAAACGGGCCGCAAGCGCTTGAATTCGCGGTCCAGCTTGCCCATGACGACAGCGACTTCGTCGACGTTTTCACTAGCAATGGCGCTGGAAAGATCATCGCAATAACGCACCATTCGATCGGCTCCCAATTCCAGGCACGCACCTTTTAACGAGTGTGCCTCCCGAGCAAAATTCTCCAAACTGCCGCCCGCAAATGCTTTTTTCATTCGATCAAGACGTGCGCTCGTATCTTGCAGAAACAATCCGATGTACTCATTCAGTAACGATTCATCATCGTAGCCGGTGCGCTGGAGCAGATTTTCGCGCAATTCCGTCGTCGCGGATTGCTGCTTCTCCTCGCCGCGTTTTGCGGCCATCGCCGTCCATTTCACAAGACCATGACGCAGACCTTCCAGGCGTAGCGGTTTTGGCACGAAATCATCCATCCCGGCCGCGAGACACTGAGCGCGATGTTGCTCAGTTGTGTCGGCCGTAACCGCGACAATTATTGGTGTAGAACCATATGTTTCCTGATGGTCGCGAATCTCTCGAGTTACAATATCGCCATCCATGCCCGGCATCTGACAATCGAGCAACAGCAAATCATAACGGCGGCCCCGCAAAGCATCCAGAACAGAAGGACCGTCTTCAACCACATCCGCGCCGTAACCTTCGGTCTGCAGCATCGTTTGCAGCACGCCACTGCTGACAGGGTTATCTTCCGCAATGAGAATGCGAAGTTCTCTATCGTTTAGCGACGGGTCAACGGCATCGTCTGACTCAAACGAGACAGCGTCGCTTTTTTGCACCGAGCGCAGCAAGTTGTAGCGCAGTTCAAGCGGCAGAACTGGCTTGTTTACGCAGCGTAAGTTGCCCAGCGCTGACACTTCTCCGACGCCCAGGGGATGAATGATTGATATAAGCAACACCACCGGGAGATCGGCAATTTCCGGACTATTGCGAATTCGACGCACCGTCATTAAGCGATCATTGGGCGTTAAGGCGGAGTCGAGAACGAGGCAATCGAATGGCTTGGCGCTGTACGCCGCAGCCCTGAGCTGGTGTAGTCCCGCATCAACGTCAAATACTGCCTCACATTGCATCTCCCACTTATTCAATAAGTTGCAAACGCTTTCAGCGGCTGAGTGATTAGAATGCATACTCATTACCCGTTGTGGCCAATCCTGGCGATGTCCCACACGGTTATCTGCGCTCGACGACCTGACCCGGGCAACCGGTGCCTCGATCACTACCTTCGTGCCACCCTTGTCACTTGCCCCAATATCAATGCGGCCACCCATGTTATCGAGGAGTCGCTTACTAATCGTCAACCCAAGGCCGCTTCCGTAGGCCTGACTCGACGCAGGACGTGCACCACTCGCGAATGCGGCAAATATTTTCTCTCTGGCATCTTCCTCGATGCCGACACCGGAATCCGTGACAGTAAATTTGAGCCATAATTGATCATTCGCGCTTTCGATCGCCTCAACATCGACCACGACCTCACCCGTGTCCGTGAATTTGATCGCGTTGCTTATCAGATTAACCAGGATCTGCTGTAAGCGCCGTTTGTCCGCCGACACTCGCAGGTCGAGGTCGTGCCGGATATTGCCTACAAGCTCCAGATCTTTAGCGCAAGCCGAGTGCCCCATGATCTGCAGAACTCGCTCAAGCAGATCCATGACATCGAATTCGCTGTTGTGCAATTCGAGGTTGCCGGACTCGAGGTGTGAAAAATCCAGTAAATTATCGACCAGGCTAATCAGCATGTCGCCGCTGCTTTGTACCGTCTGGACATACTCACGTTGCTTTCGCGTAAGGCTCGTGAGGTTGAGAAGATCGGTCATTCCCAACACAGCGTTTAACGGCGTACGAATCTCATGACTGATCGTGGCTACGAAATCCGACTTAGCCCTGCTCACGGTCTCCGATTCCATTTCGCCCGGACGTCGGCGGCGCGGAAAAATCAAACCCGAAAACAATTGCCGGTCCATGCGCCACAACACGAACATTAGCAGCACATACAAGACGCCCATTCCGCCGCCGATACCCACAACAATGGCGGTCTGCATCTCATCAACGCTGGCGAAGAAATCCGAAATCTCGGAGTAAATTTCAAAGACACCGATAACTGTGCCGGATTCGCTATATAACGGCACGTAGGATTCGATCATGTCCTTTTGTTCTACTTCCCGGTCGAAGGTATTGAAGTCGTTACGTTTTACGAAAGCACTAACGGTTTGACCCGCCGCTGCCATTTCGATACCGGGATTCTTAAGTACCTTGGACCCGATCCGCTCGGTCAAAGTTGAATACAAAGTCAATCCGTCCGGTGCGAAAATATTCACACGGAAGATTTGCAAATTCTTAACTTTTGCTTCGATCGCTGCAGCGTAAGCGGCAATCTCAGTACTTGCCTGCATTTCCGCCCAGCTATGGGTTGCGGCAATGTCGCGCAAGCCACGAACTTCGTCGACCAGTGAATTCGATAATGACAGAGCAAGCTCGACATTTTGCTCCTCGCGCATGTCGTGCAGCTTGTCAAGCGCAAAGCGGCGATACAGGGCCGCCATCGCCACCGCGATGACGACGGTACTCACGAGCGCTATTATTGAAAAACGCCAAAACCTGCCGCTTGCCGTCATACTTTTCCCATTATGGTCGTACTCAGTCTATTGCGTGCGACGCCTTTACTTGTTCCTCATATTCACTGGCGTTTCTGACTCGATCACGCAGTTCTTCTGTAACTTTGCGCATCTCCCGCTCGTTGTTAATCACCGACGGTTTCACGGTTATCAGCAGTTCCGTTCGGAACACATCTTCAGTCGTCTTGCTGAACGCTTTGCCTAACCACGGGATGTCCATAAGTATCGGAACTCCCGTCCGACCCGCCGTTGTATTCTCAAGTATTAAGCCGCCGAGTACCAACGTTTGGCCGCTTTGTACGGTCACACTGCTGGTGATAGTTCTTTGTGCGATAGAGACATTGCCACCGCCGCCGACAGCGGGTGTAGTCCCTGGCAAGCTGACTTCCTGACTAATCTCCATCGTTACCTGACCGCCCGCGTTGATTCTCGGCGTCACTGTCAACAATGTGCCGGTATCCCGAAACTGCACCTCAGTGACAATGGGTGCGTCGGGATTCGTTGTGCTTTGTGAGCTGCGCGTAGTCACTGGAATCTGATCGCCGACACGAATATTTGCAGTCTGATTGTCCAACACCATGACCTGCGGCGTCGACAGGAACTTGACGTTGGAGTTCGCGGACAGCAGATCGAAGAACGCGTGGACACTGCTGTCCTGATCAAAGAACGCAAAGGCCAAACCCTCGCCGGCCGCCGTCGTCGGCACCGGCGCGTTGAAACCGAGTTGCCAGTCACTACGTTCGAGAAACCATCGAACGCCATACGTGAGGTTGTCGGACAGCGAGACCTCGGCGATGGTCGCCTCGATTAGAACCTGGCGCGGCGGCGTATCGAGTCTGCGGATCGCCGCCTCAATAGAGCGATAGTCCTCCTGACTCGCCAATACGAGGATCGAGTTGTTGTCCGTATCAGCGATCACTTTGATTTCGCTGTGTCTTTGCGTCGAGATGCCAGCCTCGGCGCCTTTCGATACACCGTTTCCAGCCCCGTCCATCAGTCCGGGCGATGGCGGCGGACGCGACACCGACGTTGCGGGCCGGAACACGTTGTCGGCAGCCAGACCGCCAGCCGATGACGAAGTTTCCTCTGCCGCGCTCGTGCCAAATATCTGTTGCAGCGACGAGGCAATATTCTCGGCTTTGCCGTTTTCGACTTCGTAAACGAACAGGCGACGACCACCGCCACCGTCGACACCGAGGTCGAACTGCTCAATTAGAGAACGGATGTTTGCAATATGATCGGGGTGGTGCGCGATCACCAGTACCGCATTGAGTCGTTCAATCGGTAATAACCTTACGATACCGGCCAGCGGAGATTCGCCGTCGCCGCCCACGATTTGTTCAAGTTCTTCTACGATCGTCGTCGCATCCGCGTACTCAAGCTGGAACATCGCGAACGACATTCCCTTCAGCCAGTCGACATCGAACGTGCGTACGGTTGCCAGCAACTCCTCCAGCCGAAAACGAGGGCCGCCAAGAATGAGCACATTGCGGGCCGCATCAATACGTAAGGTGCTGCCCTCGGAAACGAAGGGCTGCAGGATTTTCTCAATCTCGGTCGCGGACGCGTATTGCAGCGGTACAACCTGATAGCCATAACCAACACCGGAGCCACTCGAATAACGTCCAACGGAGGGTGAACGCGCGGACTGCGCCGCATCGGCAAGAGGCAGAATGCGATAGACGCCGTCGTTAAACACCACCGCCGCGCCATTAAGCTGCAAGACGGACTCAACAGTCGGTAAAACCGCGTCCTGTGTGATCGGACGCGTTGTATGCAGAGTAACGGTGCCGTTTATCGATGGATCGACGATGTAGTTCTGGTGCAAAATCGTCTCGAATATAACCTTCACGAATTCCTGCACCTCAGCGCGCTCGAAATTCAATGTAACGCCGTCGTCGCCCGCGATCACCGATTTCTCCGGACCCGTGGCACTTTGCACGAACTGTCCTGAACCCAGCACGACCTGGTCTGCAAGTCGTTCTGCTACAGTCGGTTCGTCTACCTCGATAGCGGCTGTCGAATACGCTGGCGTCACAGGCAAACCCGCGCTCTCAGCAGGTCGGCTCGCCGCTGGCACGTCAGCAACCGGCGAGGTCGCGCAGGATGTCAGTACGCAAGCAAGCACGTACAAAACGATGATTCGTCTGGCCTTGTATGACATGGTATTTTTCCGCAGTTTTCTAGACATTCAGGGTACGCCCC
>JALHUQ010000447.1 GCA_022866645.1 Woeseiaceae bacterium
CTCGCGATGGAATACGGGGCTCTTGATTTCCGGGTACAGGCCGACCGATTTCCCGGTGGATACATTGAGTCCCTGAATGAGCTCTATTTCCTCAGCGAAGGTGTGCACCCGAAAGGACGACTTGCCCATTGGAAAGCGATTTTCGAATACGGGGGTGGCAACGCCGTCTTTCAGCTCGAAGCGTTCGACGACTGACAACTGCCGGATCTCGTCCAGGGTAAAGTCGATGGCATAGAATCTCCCATCGCTGCGGCTACGGCCCGGAAAGAGCGCTGCGACATTGGTGACCGTGTCGAGGTAGTGATCGTGCAACACGACGAGTTCGTCGTCTTTCGTCATCACCAGATCCTGTTCCAGATAGTCGGCACCCTGCGCGTACGCCATCGCCTTGGCGGCGAGCGTGTGCTCGGGCAGGTAGCCGCTGGCACCACGATGGGCGATAACCAGAACTCCAGAATGGGTTGCCGCGGTAGCTTCGCCCGAAAAGTCATCCGACGAGGCTCCGCATCCGATCATTGAAAGTGCCACCAAAACGATAATAGGTTTCGTGTTATGCATGAGCATTTGTCTCCAGGCGACGCCGGATGTTTCTTCACTCCATTTCAAGCAGCATCCGGACTCTCGCACGATAACGAACAATAGCGTAGATTCCGAGTTTCGCTATGTGGGATAGTGATTTTTTGTTGACAAAAAAATGGACGTTGCGATGAACCGCCCGACAACTACTTTATCACTGGCAGCTCAAGTGTCCTGCTGCCTCGTCCTCGCCGTGATGATTTCCGACAATGTTCTGGCAAGGGACAGCAAACTTCCGGCATTTCGTCCGCAGGATACGCACCGAATACAAGACGTTGGCGATCTCTCGATTTCACCTGATGGTGAATGGGTCGCCTATGCGGTGAGAACGACCAATATCGACAAAGACGAATTTCTCTCCGATTTGTATATGGTCAATTGGGATGGGTCGACACGCATTCAGTTGACTCACACTGACGACAGCAGCGAATCCAGTCCTCAATTCAGCCCGGACGGCAAATATCTGGCCTTTATTGCCGCGAGATCCGGCGGGAAATCGGAACAGGCCGATGATCCGAAGGCCGAAAGTCAGGTTTGGATGTTGAATCGAGCCGGTGGGGAAGCGCAGCGCGTTACGGAATTGGCCGGAGGGGTTTCTGCCTACGCCTGGTCTCCCGACAGTACCCGTCTGGTCCTTGTTTCGACGGATCCTGCTGAGAAGGCCAGGAAAAAAGATGACGATGCACCGTCGCACGACACACCCAAGCCGATTGTGGTCGAGCGATATCGATTCAAACAGGACGGTGTTGGTTATCTCGGCGATCGATATAAGAGGATTTATGCATTTGATTTAGATAGCAAAAATGCCACCCTCCTGACGCCGGGATCGTACGACAGTGACGAACCCACGTGGAGTCCGGACGGCAAACTCGTTGCATTTAGTAGCAAACGACAGGGCGATCCGGACCGCCATGGTAATACCGATATTTATGTCGTCGACGCGTTGGCCGCATCGGATCTTCGCCAAATAACGACCTGGGAGGGCCCGGATTTCAGCCCCGTGTTCAGTCCGGACGGAAAATCAATCGCCTACCTTCGCGGTGGACCAGCAAAATACGCCGACTATGATCCTGCGCAATTGGCGGTCGTGGCTCTGGGCGGTGGCGAGCCTCTGTTGCCGGCGAGTTCCCTGGACCGAGCCGTCTCTTCTCCACGTTGGTCGGTCAACGGTGAAAGCCTGTATTTTCTACTCACCGACGATCGCATCCAGTCGGTTGCCAGTGTGTCGATTAGCGATGGCAGCGTGAGTGTTCTGTATCCAGGCAGAACTCATCCAGGCGTTGCCAATTCATTCGCGCTAGGCAGGAAGGGAGCGGTTGCGGCAACCGCTTTTGGGCAACGACCCGCCGAACTGTACAAAGTAGACGATGGGATTGCACTGAGCGATCACAACCAGGAATTCTTAAGTTCGATCGAACGTGCAACCGTCGAAGGCTACGATGTCGTCAGCAAGGACGGCGTCGCGGTTGGTTCAATGTTATTGAAACCGCCTGGATTTCGAAAAGGAGTAGCGTATCCCACGATTGCTCTCGTACATGGGGGTCCCGTTAGCCAGGATGGCTATGATTTCGACACCATGTCTCAAGCATTGGCCGCACAGGGCTATCTTGTCGTCAATCCCAACTATCGAGGCAGTTCTGGCCGTGGCCGGGATTTTGCTCGTGCCATCTATGCGGACTGGGGTCAGTTGGAAATTCAGGATATCCATGCGGTGATGGACAAGCTGGTCGCTGACGGCCTTGCCGATCCAAAACGGCTTGGCATCGGCGGATGGAGCTACGGCGGTATGAATACCAATTTCGCCATAGCAACCGACACACGATTTGCAGCGGCGGTATCGGGTGCCGGTATCGCGAACATGCTGACCGGGTACGGAACGGATCAATACATTACGCAATATGAAAACGAAATCGGTCTGCCGTGGGAGTCCATCGATCCCTACGTCAAAATCTCATATCCGTTTCTACACGCGGATCGCATTGTGACCCCGACTCTTTTCATGTGTGGCGAAAAGGACTTTAACGTGCCGCTGATCAACTCCGAGCAAATGTATCAGGCACTGCGAAGTCGAAACGTTCCTACGCAACTCATTATCTACCCGGGCCAATATCATGGCCTGTCAAAGCCCAGCTATATTCAGGATCGACTGGAACGAATGATCGTTTGGTACGACCGTTACCTCGGCACGAAGTAGCGCACTATTTCGGTACCTTGACATACTCGACCTGATTCGCTTTCGCCCATTCGTTAATGGGCCGTATCAGATCGTCAGACAGGGACTGTAACTCGGTCTTTCGCGCAGCCCACTCTCGTGCCAGATCCTGCATGCGCGTCATGGCACCGTCCGTTATGGGTGGTCCGGTTTCATCAATTACGTCCATCAGATAACGTAGCTGGCCGGCCAGCATGGTCTCCCAGGCATCCTCGTCTTCGTAGGTTTGGTGTTTGAGCTGTGTTATCTGCTCTTCCCACTGTCCGATCGCCGTTTTTGCGGCTATGCCCATCGCTTGTAGCTCGGCGTCATCCGAGAACTCATCCATTAAGGTCACAATTTGCGACCGCGCGGTGCGCAGATCTTCAAGACCGTGTATGGCGCCGCTAAGCATCTCCCGAACTTCAGCGAGTCGCTGCACCCAGGTCGAAATATCGGCTTCGCTTGCGCTGAGCCGAGGATCGAGTTCGATCCTGAATGAAACTGTTTCCTCAGCATCACCGAGTTTGAAACGAGCGACGTACTCCCCGGGTGCTACTTTGGGAGCGCTAAAACCGCCAAATAATGCAATGTCCGAAATACAGTGCACATTCTCGCCGCGCATGTTCCAACCCCAACGGTTCAAACCCTGGTCCGTTGTCGCATGCTCAATCTCAAGCGGTCGACGCGGATCCATATTGGCGATTCGGCAGCGATCGTGGTCGCTCTCCTCACTCGAGTACGTTCGGATCACCAGCCCGTTTGAATCGAGGATTTCGATACTGAGCGGCCCGGCATCTTCATCGCGAATGGTGTAATAGAGCGCAACATCCGTAGCCGGATTGTTGCCTTGAAACTCACCGCTACCACCGCCCCCACTCATCATGTAGGAAGGGTCCGGCGAGTAGACATGCAGCGCCTTTTTCGCAAATTCTTCTGCTGCCTGCCGCACCACGAACAGGTCATCCATGACCCAGAAACCGCGTCCCTGGGTCGACGCGACCAGGTTGTTCTGACGTATTTTCAGGTCAGTGACCGGCACAGGCGGAAGGTTCAGATGCAGGGATTGCCAGTCGCCGCCATCATTATACGAGACGAACATTCCGGACTCGGTTCCTGCATACAGCAGCCCCCGTCTTGCCGGATCTTCCCGAACCACGCGAACGAAGGTGTTCATTGGCAAACCGCGATCAATACGGCGCCAGTGCTTGCCATAATCGGTCGTCTTGTAAATGTAAGGTCGAAAATCATCGAGCTTAAAGCCCGTGACCGCGAGGTAAGCAGTGGCCGGATCATGCGGACTTAGCTCGATGGCATTGATCATCGCCTCGCCCTTGTGCGGCGGCGACACGTCCGTCCAGGATTCGCCGCCGTTTCGAGTCAGGTGTACCAATCCGTCGTCGCTACCGACCCATATCGTCCCCTTCTCCGTCTCTGACTCAACAATGTAGAAAATGGTGTTATAAAATTCGGCACCGACATTTTCAGGCGTTAACGGGCCACCGTTTCTACCCTGCTTCGACAGATCATTGCGCGTCAGATCCGGACTGATCTCTGCCCAGGTCGAACCGCGATCTTCACTTTTCAGAAGTAGTTGTGTACCGAAATATATGACCGTCGAATCGTGCGGCGACATCGCGACCGGCGCATTCCAGTTTGCGCGATACTTGAGATCTTTTGAATCTTTACCGTAGACCATTTCCGGGTATGGAATGATCGATCGCTCAACCTGAGTCTCGGCGTCGAATTCCGTCAACGTGCCGTTGATCGTCGTCGCGTAAACCAGCCGAGGATCATCGGGGTCCAGCGCGATGTGGGCACTCTCGCCTCCGCCAACATAGAAATAGTCGTCTCTCCCGATTCCACCCTGGAATGAACGACTCGCAATGGCTACCGTTGTGTTGTCCTGCTGACCGCCATAAATCCGATACGGAAATTGATTGTCAACAGTCACACGATAGAACTGGGCTGTCGGCTGATTCATTAACGTGGACCAGGTCTTACCTCCATCGAAGGTAATTGTGGCGCCACCATCATTGCCGTTGATGATGTTCTTGTTATTGTCCGGATTGATCCAAAGGTCGTGATGGTCGCCGTGGGGGCCATCGACCTTTTCCCAGGTTTTCCCGGCGTCTATGGACTTCATCAGGGGAACATTCATAACCCAGACGGTGTCTTCGTCAACGGGATCCGCTTTGACATGAATGTAGTACCACGCGCGCGAGTGCAGAACGCGATGGTTGTTTATAAGCTCCCATGATTTGCCAGCATCATCACTGCGATAAAGGCCGCCCAACTCCGGCTCGCTCTCCACGATCGCGTAAACCCGCTGCGGATTGCTCGCTGAAACATCGACTCCGATTTTGCCAACCAGATCCGGTAACCCGCCTCCAAGTTTCTCCCAGTTGTCACCACTGTCTGTCGACTTATAGATTCCGCCGCCTTCACCGCCGGATTTTATGAACCACGGTTCACGACCGTGATGCCACATTGCGGCATAGAGGATACGGGGATTCGTCGGGTCCATAGAAAGGTCGACGGCACCAGTATTACTATTGACCTTCAATACCTGTTGCCAGGTCTTGCCGCCGTCAGTAGTGCGAAACACGCCGCGCTCTTCGCTTGCCGCCCAGATCTTGCCTTGCACTGCGACGAACGCCACATCCGAATTGTCCGGGTGTACCTCGATACGCGAAATCTGACCGGCGTTGTCCAGGCCTATGTGGGTCCAGGTCTTACCAGCATCTGTTGATTTGTACACGCCGTTGCCGTGACTGGTGGTAACGCCGCGGATAGGTGACTCGCCGGTGCCAACGTACAGCACATTATGGTCGGACGGCGCCACGGCAACAGCGCCAATCGTGCCGACCTCGAAATCATCGTCGGACAGATTTTCCCAGGTGGCCCCGGCATTCTCCGTCTTCCAGACTCCACCACCCGTCGCACCCATATAGTAGAGGTTGGGTTTACCCGCGACTCCGGTCACCGTGGTCACACGTCCGCCGCGATACGGCCCTATCAGACGCCATTCGAGCCCATCAATGACGGTGTCCGGCACTTCGCTGCGTGCAGTCGCTGAAAAAAACGTTGCACAAACCACCACCGAAGCGACGAAACATTGACGCACAAATTTCTCTAGCACGATTTCGCCTAGCACGGGAGTCTCCAGTTATTTAATTTTCATTCTCTGCGTGCGCGCATTATAGCAAATGAACGTGCGTTGGATCAGCGACTATGCGACCCGAGTTCACGGCGCTTGTTGATAGATGCGGGCGTAGTCGACTTGCATTGATTGCGGGAAAATTTCGTCATCAATACCACCACCCGAACGACCCCACCATCCGCCGACCGCGATATTGAGTACCAGATGGAACGGCTGATCGTAGGGCCACACTTGCCAGCCACTATTTTCATTGACGTAAGTGAAATAGAGAGAATCGTCGACAAAGATGTCGATTCGTTCGGGTGTCCATTCCATCGCATAGACGTGAAAGTCCTTATCGACACCATCGATAAGGATACGGCCTTTGCGCTGTTCCCATTTGACCCAGTAATAAGCCTCGTTGTGCACCGTGCCGTGAATATGGCCCATCTGGTAACCAACATGTTCCATGATGTCGATCTCCCCGGAATTTGGCCACGCATTGCACGTCTGACTGCCCTGCCAGCCCTCACTTTCTTCGCAAGTGCTTGAGTATTTGTACGGATCGCTCGGCAACATCCAGATCGCGGGCCAGGTGCCTCTGCCGCCCGGCAACTTGGCGCGCACCTCGAAACGGCCGTAGCGATAGTCGCCCTTGCCGCTTGATTGAATTCGTCCGGAGGTATATCGGGCGCCCTCGTAATCTTCCTTGTAGGCCTCAATTACCAGATTGCCGTCCTCGACTCGCACGTTTTTTGCTCTCGCTGTGTACGCCTGATCCTCATCATTCACTTTTCGGGGCGCCCATTCCTCAATGTTCCATCGCTCGGCATCCGGAAAACCATTACGTTCAAACTCGTCACTCCAGACAAGATTCCAGACCTTGTCCGGTCTGTTTTTGCTGCGCACAAGCAATGCACTGAGGATTGGCAAGCCTTTGGCTGCTTCGAAGTGGATGTCCA
>JALHUQ010000448.1 GCA_022866645.1 Woeseiaceae bacterium
AACTGATGCCAGCGTGACGGACTCCGGACCCGACTCGTTCAGTATCGCTCGGGCGGCTGCAAGGATTTCTCCGCTCGCCCGCTGCCGTTTTTGAGCTACGCGTACCGACGGTTGCTTTCTTTCGTATTGTGGCGCGCTGTCTTGTAGCAATAAATTAGCCGGAGCCGCGGACTTCCGATCGTCACCAAACGTTCGCCGATTCCTCGAAATCATCGTGCTGCTGTCGAACCACGCAAAAACGGTGTCCGGTCGGCGCTTCCATTACGCACCAGGACTTCACCTTGCCCAGCCGCTTCGCACCGAGGCCCTCGAGTCTTCGTACTTCCGCCTCGATATCGTCCGTCTCAATATCAAGATGGACGCGGCTGGCGTGGTCAACTCGTTGTACTTCTATGTGCAGGCCTTTAGGCCCGGTATCGAGGCCCCGATAGGTCTTTTCCTCCTCATCGGAAAGCGCCAAGGGATTGTATCCTAAGGCTTTTCCCCAGAATCTTGCAGCTTCGTCGAGATTGCCACCCTCGCAATCCACAATGAACCCCGCCAAACGACTTTTGTGCATGATTTTTCACCCGACACTCGTTGAGGCCACACAGCATGACAAAAGGGGTCAGACCGCTTTTCGCTGGCTACTCGTTTTCGCTGCGCGCGGATACGGCGACGTCGCCGTCCAGATCAACGGACACTGTCAGCGCAATTGGGCGACAGCACACCTGGCAATCCTCAAAGTAATCCTGATCGGATACTGAGTTGTCGACCAATACGTAAAGATCTTCACCGCAGTAAGGGCAACTGATCGACTTTTCTGTTAGTGAGGGCACCGAGCGATAACTCCGCGCGACTACTTGTTCTGCAACACTTTGATAGTCCGCTTGGCGCGCGCGCGACGAAAGTCCACCAGATTTTGCATCGTAACCGTGTCCGATGCTTTGATCCGCTCATCCATTTCAGCATTGATTGCTGGCGCGTTTTCGATCTTCATGCGGTAGCGGCCGAGCGAAATGATGTCGTCGTTTCTGAGTATCGCCTTTTGTACGACTCTGGAGTTTACGGTCGTGCCGTTGGTGCTGTTCAAGTCGATCAAGACCACGGCGTTCGGGTAGATTTGCAGCATCGCGTGAATTTTGCTGACGTAGCTGTCCTTGATAACAATATCGGAGAGTTCGGTTCGCCCGATGATGTACTGCTTTTCGGTCAGGTCATACTCGGCGAATTTTTCGCCGTCGCGACTGACTGTGACATGCGGTATTCGCCTGGCGGACTGCAACTCGGTCATGCGATCCATGACCTCGAGAGCGCGTTTGTTCAACAGACCCGGCCAGCCACCAGACAATTCATGCAGCTTTTCGCAAAGGTCGAACGGAAAAACCTTTTCGCTGCGCTCGCCGCCTGCAGCGATCAGCCGGGTGCGCAAATAGATCATCGTTTCCTGGGTCGTCAGCGGATTCAGTGTATACGCTGCCGGGTGACGGCGGATGAGACTCCGCATGCTGTCGTTGCGCAGCAATGCGGCCATTCTCTCCTTGCCACTCAGAACGATGCGTAGCGCGTAGTTACCGCGAGCATCCAGTGCGGCAAGCCAGTTCAGCAGACGCAGCGCACTGGGTGTCGCGCGATCGACATTGTCGATAATCAACACCGGTGTTCGCCCACTTCGTGTCTGCTGCGTTAGAAAGCCGTTCAAAAGTTGCAACAACTGATCGTCATGTTGCGTCGTAAACTGAACATCGAATTGCGACAACATACCGGTGAGCAACTGGCGTGGAGTCAGGTGGGCGCCGTCAAAAACAGCAACCGCCGCATCGCGCGCAGACCAATCACGCTGTTCGTTGATAATTGTGGTCTTGCCGGACTCAGCCGGACCCTGCAGGACCGCGATGCCATTAGCCTGAGCTAGCGCAGAGGCCAGAAAGCGCAAGGCATCCTGATGCGACTGATAAGCGACGATGAGCCTCTTGTCGGCACGGTCGCCGAAAGCCTGTTTTCCCAAAGTGGAGCTGTTTTCGCGCATAGGACCTTAGGGGTTATTGTTGTTTGCAGCATTATTGCGCTTACTCACGCCAAAGCGAAGCGGAGATTCCATAATCTGGCGAATCGAGCGATACGTGCTTATGGGGCGAAGGCTGCCGCTCTCGCGACAAGCTCATCCAAACCGGGTTCGCCGGGATTTCGCGGCTTTCCGGGGTGGATAATTGCGACCTGGCATAGCTCCGCTGCCTCGACAAGCTGCCGATAGGTTCCGGCGTCGGGATCCTTGACAAAGGCCTGCTTGTTCTCGTCGTAGGCAAACATTCGATCATTTCTTTTGGTGCACTCGTCGCAGGTCGTGCAGAGAGGTGTCTCAATGTAGGGCTCATCTACTGCGCCTGGCTGTTGTTCTTCAATCTCTTCCTGTTTTTCGACGACAACACTGGCGGCTTCTTCCGTAACCAGGGGCGGCGCAACTTCGACGGTAGGTGCCACCGGCACCGCTGGCACTTTTTCGAGCGCGGCAGCTGAGTAAGAGTTATTGACGCCACCCAATTCCTGCAACGCATGCCACCGTTCGCGGCAGCGCCGCACGATTCGGATCAGCTTGTCGTCGACGACAAACCGCCGCAGGAAATTGTCACCATCGACAACTGCAACGTACGGTACTCTCTCAACGGTTTCGGAATTGGCAAGTTTGAGATAGTCCGCAACCGGCAACATCTCTCTGCTCCAACTGTGTTTCGGTGCGGCGGCGAAATGCTCGCAATATTCAGGTGCAATGACCGCAAAATCCGCGGCTGTAAATGCAGACTCCTCCACGACCATTTGCAACTCTTGATCTTCGTAGGAAAGCTCGCGCGTCGGCCAGTCAGACGCCACTTCCGGATTACTGCTGATATCAAAACGGTCCGCAAGTCCAGGCCCAGCCACGGGATCGTAACTGAAGGCCGGGAAGACTCGTGACTCCATGGCCGCAGCGGCAATAAGATACGCGGGAAGCTCTGTCGCGCCATCGTTACGAGGCGCAAACACACTGAATACTGCCGGGCCATCGAACTCCAGTCCCTTTCTAATCCACTTGCACTGTCTATAGAGATTCGAGGCAGTTGACTGCAGTACGAAGGCGTTACCGGGAGCGGTGAGAGTCCGACCTGATCGATGCGTCAGCGCATCAGTCACTTGCATCAACACCTTCATCGGCAGGTCCCCTGACGAAATTTCCATCAGGTGTTCCATGTCACGCGCGTTGCACTCACTTTCCTGCAGACAAATCAGATATGGAGGGAAAAGCTCAAGGTCTTCGGGTGTCAGTGCCTGCGGACCAAAGCGAGTGAAATACGCTGAATGTGTCTCCTCGCGATAAGCGTTTTCGCATTCGAGTTCGGCGATCGAAACTGCCTTGATAAGCTCGGCCATCTGCGGCAGACGCTCTTCGTAGGACTTTAGAGCTGCAGACAAATTGTCGGCAATAAACTGATATTGGCCACGCCCTTTCCTATTCCGACCCGCTGTTGCTGGTGTAAAGAATCGCTGCGACTCCAGGACAGCAAGAGCCGCCTTGATTCGCTTGCGACGCTCATCGGGCAGCCTGTTGCCGGGCGTTGAGTCTTTCAGAATTTCCGACATCAAATCGAAATCGAACGATTCTTTATAGCGTTTCCCGACATCCTTCTTAAGTTGTTGCGGCGTTTGCGAGGCGCCATTCTTGCGATCGTCGACCTGGAGAATATTGCGCAACTTGATGATTAGTAATTCAATTTTCCCGATCGACTGTTTCGCACGTTTGGCCTCAATAGCTTTGTATGCGTGCTGCAATAATCGAGCAGGCAATTGCTCGTCACAATTGACAACCTGGCCTTCGACATTGAATGCGAAGCGAGCGGTCGCGAAACTGTTGCCCAATAACTCGGCGTCCGGACCTTTGCGCTCGGCCAATAGCGACGTCTCAGCGTCTTGCCACAACTTGCTCAGGGACCAATCGACACCATCACTGGCAAGCTCCCGCATTCTTTTTTCGAGTTGCAGGATATGTTGACGTAACTGTTCTCCCGCATTGCCCTCCGGTGCAATGTCGCGTATCAGGCGATTGAATATTCCGCTTAGCGTGTCCGCAAATGCCGGGCTCGCCGCATCGTCGAGAAGTACCAGTGGAAAATCGTAGCGCAGTTCTGACAGTCGCCGATACGGCACCAGCAACGCCGGACAAGCATTCGACCCTGGTCCATCCGCAACCTCGTCATCGCCACGCTTTCCGGTTAGATGAAAGTTGATCATTTTCTGCATCGTGACGCTCATGATCAGTCTCGTGGCCAAATAGTGAATTTATCCAGCTCTGCGTTCAGGCCGTTCTTGACATCCTCTGGCGTGTACAAGCGATCTGGCTTACGCATGTCCTCGTAACAAGGCACGTTCGGGTTGCGGTAAATAATGCCCACCGGCAATTGTTCGCTGGTTCCGACGATGCGCCGCGCTTCGACAAGATCGGCGGGGTCGTGTTCCTGATGGTTTTTGTAGGCGCGTGCCAATACCGGCGACAATTGCACGCCGTTTTCGTGTGTAAGGATCAGAACGCTGCTCGGATCCTGCATACACGGCTCCCAGCGATTGGCCTGAAACTCGGGACAGCGCTGCAGAATGCGAATGAATGAAAATCCGCGATGTTTGTGTGCCTCATGGATGACCTGGAATAGCAGATCGGGAATCCAGTCCGGTACTTGTGCGACGAATGAAAGATTCGAAAATCCGAGCGTTGCCTGCAACGGATCAAATGCTTCCAACAGCGACCCGCGCGGCGTCGTGTTACTGCGTGTTCCCCGCGGCGACGTTGGTGAAGCCTGGTTCTTGGTGAGGCCGTAAATATTGTTGTCATGCATCATGACCGTCATATTCATGTTGTAACGCGTCGCGTGCACCCAATGAGCGGCGCCGATGCTGCAGCAATCACCATCCCCGGTATTCACGAATACGTGCAAATCCGGTCGACGCATCTTGATGCCTTCTGCTATTGGCAATGCGCGACCGTGAAGACCGTGGAAACCGTAACTACCCATATAATGGGGGAAGCGGCTCGAACAGCCAATTCCGGACACGAACACAATCTTCTCCGGCGGCAGCTGCTCCTCACGACAAACTTTTTGAACGGCCGCGAGAATGGCATTGTCACCGCAACCGGTGCACCAGCGAGGTAAGCATCCGGCGTAATCTTCGAGGCTATGTTGCGGAGCACCAGCCCGCCGCAGAAATTCTGTCGCTCGCACTGTCATCAACCTAACCTCTCTCGAATGACCCGCTCAACTGTCCCTGGTTTGATAGGTTGCTCGCCAACCTCGCCCCAGCAATCGATATCCACAAGGCACCGTGCCCGCAATATCCAGCCCAGATTCGAATAACGCCGATTGTCTTCATCGATCAGCTCATCATCCATCGAATCCGCCCAGTTGTTTTCAACGACCAGAACCTTGTCAAATCGCTGCATGATTTCGCGAATCCCGGATGCGAGCGGCTGCAGTATCTTGATATGCATCGACGAGACCCGGTGCCCATCAGCACGCACACGCTGCACCGCCTCTTCGATCGAACCGCGCGTGCTGCCCCAGCCTATGACCAGCATTTCTCCCTCATCGTCGCCTAGAACGGTCGGCGCCTTGATGGTCTTCTGCAATGCCGCGAGCTTGAGGCTGCGATAGCGGATACCTTCCTTGTTGGTTTGCAGATTGTAGGCAACGCCGCTGCGACGATCGTGCGCCAGTCCGGTAAGTGTATGCATGCCATTGGGTTGACCTGGAATAACTCGCCGCCGCTGGCCGGTGCGGGCATTCCAGTCGTAGGGGAGGTAGTCCTCATCTACCGGGCTCTGATCAATTGGCGGTGCCAGCCACTCTTCACAAAACTCGGGCCGCGGAAACGGCTGCTGAGCGGTTGCGAGGTTTGAGTCGGACAACAGTACGACGACGGTATTGAACGCCTCGGCGATCCTTCGAGCCGTTATCACCGAATAGAAACAGTCTTCGATATCGCTGGCTGCCATGACAACTTTCGGCGCATCGCCGTGACTGCCGAAACACGCCGTCAGAAGATCACCCTGCTCGGGTTTCGTCGGCTGACCAGTCGACGGTCCACCGCGCTGCACATCGATGACGACCAGGGGTATTTCCGCCATTACGGCAAGCCCCAAAACTTCCTGCTTCAGCGAGTAGCCTGGTCCCGATGTGATAGTTACCGCGCACTTTCCTGCATAAGATGAACCAACGGCGAACGCAGCAGCAGCAATCTCATCTTCCGCCTGGTGCACGACGCCGCCGACCTTTTCAAAAACATCACTGAGATAATGCGACGCCGATGTCGCCGGTGTGATCGGATACATCGCGCAGACTTCCATGCCGGACGCCATCACACCAAGCGCAAGCGCAGTGTTGCCGTTGACCACAATGTTGGGCTCGACCGGTGGGGTCGCCTGTATCTTGAATTTGATGTCCAGATTGTCCTCAGCCCACTGGTAACCAGCATCGAGGAGTTTTTGGTTGGCGGCAATGACGAGCTCACCCTTCTTGCCAAAAATAAAGCGAATTTGATCGTGCGCCGCTTCAACATCAAGGCTGTAGATACTGCTTAGCAAACCAAGCACGAACATGTTCTTGCCCTTGCGCGGGTCGCTGACAATCTTCAGACATTCCGTCTCCATCGGAACTTCATGCACAGCGAAGCCGCGCTCAAGCAAATCGGCGTGGACGGCCACATACGACTCCGCAATCGCAGGATCGTCGCTGTGCCGCCACTTGTCCTCCAGCAATATAATGCTTTCGGGCTTGAGTTCATTAGCGCGCAAGCGTCCGAGCAGTACCTGTTCATTAAATGCGACCGCCAGATCCGCTTTGTCGCCGCCATTGGTGATGCGGCGATTAGCCAAACGAATGCGATTGCCACTGGCACCATCCACGCTGCGCGCGGGCGGCTGAATCTCGGCCGGAATAATCTCGACGGTCCAGATGCCATATCCAAGCCGTGCAGAAATTGCGCCGAAGGACTGGCCGCACTTCTGCGCCCCTTCGCCGGAATCACTTAGAATCTCGACGATATGTTCGTCAATCTCTCGCGCCGGTTTGCTGACAGGCGTCGCGTATTTTTTTCTGGCTACCGACATCGTCTTATCTCTATGCGACACGAACGCGCACGTGCGTCCGCTCCGTGGGATCGATTCCGAATATGCTGGCCTCGCCATGATCCGGGGTTGTTCGGTAAACCGCGCTGGAGTCGCGAATACCGAGGTAAGTTTTCATACTGCGCGCCGCCTGCCGGCCAGTGCCCATTGCCAGAATCACCGTCGCGGCTCCGGTTACGATGTCGCCGCCGGCATATACTCCGGCCATAGACGTTGCGAGCTGGTCGTCAGCTTCGATGTAGCCCCATTTGTTGAGGGCGATTTTCGAGGTCTGGCCGATGATCGGGTTGGCGTTTGTGCCGATCGCGTACACCACAGTGTCAACTTCGAACTCGTACTCGCTACCGGCTATCGGCACCGGGCGTCGCCTGCCCGACTCGTCGGGCTCGCCAAGTTCCATTTTCTGGCAGCGCAAGGCGCGGACGTTGCTATTGCCGTCATCGAGTATTTCGACAGGCGCAGTCAGCCATTCGAAGTGAATGCCCTCTTCTTCCGCGTGTTCGAGCTCTTCAATACGCGCCGGGCTTTCTGCGCGCGTGCGACGATAGAGGCAATAAACCTCTTCCGCTCCAGCGCGCAAAGACACGCGCAGAGCATCCATGGCGGTATTGCCTGAACCAATAACGGCGACGCGTTTGCCGAGGCCGAGCGGCGTGTCGTAACGTGGAAATTCAGTCGCGCCCATCAAGTTGCAACGTGTTAACAATTCGTTTGCCGACAGCACGCCGTTCAGGGACTCGCCGTCGATACCCATAAAACTCGGATAGCCAGCACCGGTGCCGATAAAGACTGCATCAAAACCCAGTTCATTGAGCATCTGTTCAATCGTGAACAAGCGGCCAACCAGAATATTGCATTCGATCTTGACCCCAAGCGCTCGCAGATTTTCAAGTTCGGCGTCCAGCACTTTGTTTGGCAGCCGAAACTCGGGGATGCCATATCGCAACACACCACCGGCACGGTGTAAGGCCTCATAAATAGTTACGTCACAGCTGGCTTTCGCCATGTCAGCAGCGCACGCCATACCGGCCGGACCCGAACCGACAATGCCGATCTTGAATCCGTTCGCGACAATCGGCGGAATATTGCGCCAGCCGTTTTCGATCGCCATGTCGCCGATCCAGCGCTCGAGGCGGCCAATCGCGACAGGTTCCAGCTTATCGCCAACCGGACAGACACCCTCACATTGATCTTCCTGGGGGCAGACCCGGCCGCAAATTGCCGGCAGCAAAGTTGACTCGGTCAAGATGTCATAGGCGCCGCGGTAGTCCTGCTCCGAGATCCGAACGATAAATCCGGGGATATCAATGTTCACCGGGCAAGCCGGCACGCAATTCGGCTTGGGACAAACCAGACATCGCTCACTTTCGATGAGTGCGTTTTTGAGATCGAAACCCAATGCAACTTCATCAAAATTTTCGGCACGCACCGCCGGCGCCTGCACGGGCATGTCGGCACGCATTTGCGGGATGGAGCGTATCGTTTTCCTGGCCATCAGCTCAGCGCCTTTTCCCAGCCTTCCAGAGCACGCGCTTCGTCTCCCTTATAGCGCCCCAGGCGGCTCATCAGGTCATCGAAGTCGACCTTGTGGGCATCGAATTCAGGGCCATCAACGCACGCGAACTTTATTTCGTCGCCAACCCGTACGCGGCAGCCACCACACATGCCAGTGCCATCAACGACAATCGGATTCATGCTGACAATCGTTTCCACGCCGAATGGCCGCGTTGTTTCGGCACAGGCTTTCATCATGATCGGCGGACCGACTGCGATCACCCGATCGACGTCGGAATGCAGTTTGAGCGCGGCCTCAAGGCCCAGCGTTACACGCCCCTGGATTCCGACAGAACCGTCATCCGTGCAGATAATCAATTCATCGCAATACTGTTCGAATTTGTCCTGCCAGAAAATCAGCTCTTTACTGCGAAATCCGACGACACCTATTACATAGGAGCCACTTTCTTTAAACGCCCGTAGCTGCGGATAAATAGGCGCAACGCCCAGACCGCCACCGACACAAATAATTTTTTGCGCGCCAAGCTCACTCGGAAAGCCCATTGGTCCCACGAGTGCATGCAAATGTGTACCTGCATGGCAGCGTTGCTGCATTTCACGAGTTGACTTTCCGACCGCCTGAATAACCAAGGTAATCGTACCTTTGTCGGCGCTAAAATCGGCGATGGTCAGCGGGATACGCTCACCGTGTTCATGCAGAATGACGATAATGAACTGGCCTGGCTTCGCAGCCTTGGCCAGCAGGGGCGCTTTGACTTCAAGCAGGAAAGTGACATCCGAGAAGTCTTCACGCAGGAGAATCTCAAAGCCGTTCTCGTCGTCGGGCATTAACGACTCCCGGCAAGCACGACCTGCTTTTTGTGCCTGCCGCGCGTCTTTGAGTTCCTGCCGCAATTCCTCCAGAACAGGACCGCGAGCGACCAGCGCCTCGGCAAGGTCTTCTGTGTGCAATGAACGGCGCAGATCGTAGCCAAGTGCATCGCGCTCGGCTCGCGGTACGGCCACTTTGACCCACCATGTCCGATTGCGTTGGAACAAATATCGGGTGTCTTGCATGTGTACCTTTTCGCATCGTAGCGACGTACCTTTCGATGCGAGCCGCCTGGTGATTATCTAACGAAGCTGTTTCTGTACCTTTTGAAGACTGAGCTAAAGATGGCGGTGCGAACATACGGACCTTCCAGCGCCATATACGCGAAATACACGATAGACAAGGTTTTGGCGCGACAGTAGTTTATTTACGGCTAGTATCGGGAGATGGTTATGCGGCGAGAATTAATCAAGGCACTCGACTTTCCAATATCACTGCTATTAGAAACTATTGAACAAAGAGACTGTCCGCACGATAGTTTGTTCGAGACGACGAGCGCGCAATGTCAGCAGTGCGACCTCAATCGCGAATGTCATTGGCTTAGCTGCCTGAATGAATTTTCAGATTTCGAAAGCAAGGCCACCTATACGATCAATGCGTCGGTTCGGTACGGCATAGATGTGGTTGGTACACTATGCGGCGACTTAAATCACGACGATACGATCTGCGGTTGTGGCGCGTGTACCTGGCTAAGAGAAGCGCGGCGTCTGACCAGCGCATTTGATGCGCGTTTCGCGTCAAACCGTTACCGACGACTATTCTGAAACCGGGAATAGCCGCATTCTGAGAGCTGGGTCATATTCCATAATATCGCCGTCCGTCATAATTCCGGGATGGACAACTCCCTTTCAGAGATCGGGTTAACCCTGCTTGTCGCCGTGACGGCCGGGGCCACCTTTGCCTGGCTGGTGCGCAGCGCTATTGCAAATAGCCGCTTCAATCAACTCAACGACATGTGGCAGACACAATTGGACGACGTCGTCAGGCAGCGAGATCGCCTCAATTCAGAGTCCATTACCCTCCGGACCTCAATCGAGGCGCAGGAAGCCGTTATTCATCAGCGCGACCTTGCGGTTAAACGAATCAGCACTGAGTTCGAGTCCGCCCTCGAAAAAGAAAAAATGATGTCGAAAAACATCTTCACACTTCGAGCAGAACGTGAAGATTTTAAGGCCAAGGTCGTAACGTTTCAGAATGCCCTGGCGTCACTCAAACGGCAGTCTCAGGAATTGCAGACAGAATTTGTAAAATCCGGTGACTTCTACAAGAGTGAACTCAGAAAAGCATTCGAGAAACGAACGGCGCTGGAAGAAAAACTCGAAAACTCCAAATTCGAATACCGGTCCTTCAGCAACCTGCTAAATGCATCGCGATCAGAGCACGAGTCTGTCAACAAAATGCTCGGCGCCGCCAAGAAGCGACTGGAAAACCTCGATGCGCTCGAGCGCAACGTTATCGCGCTTGAAGCCGAGAATGCCGAACTGAAACACGAAGCTGCACTGACCCGGCAAGAGAACGATGCGCTGAGACGTGATGTATTCGAGCAGGAAGAACTGAAGATTCAGAACAGAGAACTGGCGGAGGTTCTGAAGTCAATGGAAAACAGCCGCAAGCAGTACGAAGAAGACGCAAATCGCTATCGCGAACACGCAGGAAAGTCTGAGCAAAAATCCGAGACGCTGCGAATTCGCCTCGATGAAGTCGAGAAAAACTTCATGGATATGGAAAAACAGCAACGGGCGGCAATAAGCGATGCGCGAAAATCAACTGCCCAGGCGACGAACGGCAAGCGGCCTGCCGAACAGGAAAAGGATGATCTCAAGGAGATCGTAGGCATAGGCAAGGTGTTTGAACACACTCTGCACGAGCTTGGCGTTTTCAGCTTCCGGCAGCTGGCCAATTTCGGTATTTCGGACATTGCACGTGTCAACGCGGAGCTCAAGGAATTCCGCGGTCGTATGGAACAGGACGACTGGATAGGTCAGGCCAAGGACCTCCTGTTTAAGAAGTACGAAAACGCCTGACCCCCTCCGCAGCGCCGGCCGAAATATGGTATATCGGTCATTCCATGTCACACGAAGAACTATCACCGGTCAGCCTTGAGGCGCCTGGCGGAGATTCGCCGGCTCTGGGAATAGGCTTGTGCCTCAGCGGCGGTGGCTATCGCGCGATGTTATTTCATCTCGGCGTTTTGTGGCGCCTCGCCGAGTTCGGCTATCTCGGCAGCGGCGATCGCATCGGCAAGCACGGCCCTATCGGCACACTGCAAGGTGTCTCGTCCGTCTCGGGTGGCTCTATAGTCGCAGGGGTTCTTGGACTGGCTTGGCATGAGCTACGAGTCGACGATGATGGTTTGCTGGAGCGATTCCGCGAACTGATAGTGAAGCCGGTTGAAGACTTCGCGAGCAAGACGACAGTTTCGATCTGGTCTGCTGCGTTCTTTGCTGTGCTTAGCACCGTCAACACAAGTATTACCAGAGTCTTTCGACGGCGGTTGTACGGCAAGAAGACATTGCAGGATTTCCCGGACGCGCCGCATTTTGTTATCAATGCAACTAATCTGCAGTCCGGCGCCCTATGGCGTTTCTCGAAACCCTTTAGCCGCGACTGGCATGTCGGAGAAATCAAAAACCCGACAGATACTATCGCTGCGGTGGTTAGCGCATCCTCGGCCTTCCCGCCATTCCTGTCGCCAGCGCGGTTCAAGTATGACGAGTCACAGTACACGCCTGGCAGTGGCAAAGGCCTGCAAATGCCACCGTACACGACGCGCCCGACACTATCGGACGGCGGTGTTTACGACAACATGGGCCTGGAAACCGTATTCAAGAATTTCCAAACCGTCATCGTCAGCAACGCGGGCGGTGAATATAAACCGCAGAAAAGGATCGTTGGTGACTGGGCGCTACAGAGTTATCGCGTGATGAACACAATCGATAACCAGGTGCGATCACTACGCAAGCGAGTACTGATTTCGTCTCTCGCCTCGTTGGAAAAATACGGTGCTTACTGGAGCATCCGCAGTGACATTGAGGGTTACCCCGCGCCGGACAAATTGCCCTGCCCCCACGCACGAACTCAGGCGCTTGCCGATATCCCCACAGATCTCGCTGCGAAAGACAAGACGACCCAGCGCAGACTCATCAATTGGGGGTATGCTATTTGCGATGCGGGCATTCGTTCCTGGGTTGAAGATGGGCTGCCCGCACCCGACGGCTTCCCCTACCCTGACGAAGGAGTTGGTTGATGGCAAACACCATGACAATTTCGCTCGAAGGCGATCACATTAAAGCCGTGTCGCGCGGGGAGAAGTCGATAGCGTGGTCTCGGGAATTCTGGAGGGCGGTGGTTGCGGCCTGTGAGGCGAACGACTGCTACAAAATCCTCGGGATTGGCGAGTCGACAAACGCGCTACCAATCATGGATGGCTTCGAGCATGTCGCTCTCTTCCGGGAGCTTGGCATCAACACCAAATACCGAATTGCCTGGGTCGAGATGAATCCGGAAGCGGTGAAAGCGGTGAAATTTGTCGATGCAGCGCTATTTAACCGCATGCTACCCGGCCGCGTGTTTCAGACTGAGGACGAGGCCAATAATTGGTTGCACGGCGAACGAGGCTATTGATGGCGCAGAACGCCGATGGACTCTAGCGCCTGTAGGTACTCCGCCACATACTCCAGGGGCACATCCCCAAGTTCAGCCACCAGCCAGTCCCGAATGTCACTAACCGTGCGCTTGCCGTCCACGAAATTCAGCGCCTCGTAAGCAAACATCTCGCCGTCGCCACGCGGCGTGCTATGGCTGGCAAGTCGCAGCTTCGC
>JALHUQ010000449.1 GCA_022866645.1 Woeseiaceae bacterium
ATAGTCACGTCGATTGGCTGGTCATTTTGATGCATGGCATCTTGCTCACGGTCCTGGTACCAATCCCAATGTCGAAGCTGCACAGTTGTGGCCGCGGTCGACACCTTTAGTCACTCTTGCCGGAGTCTTGCATTTCCTTGTCAGACGCCGTTTCGCGCAGCCTGGGTGTGGCGAAGGAAATTCGAGCCGAAAAAGGCCACGATATTGACTACGTCCGCAAAAACCTGTTACTCGTGAGCATTGGCGCGATGCTGAAAGCCGCGTAGGATCGCTGAATAAACTTCAGATTCTTGATTCGCGTAAGCTCAATCGCGATGCCAGGCATCGTTATTTCCACGGAAGCCCAGGACAAGGAGCGACCTTGATTTTTTCATTTATTACACTTGTCTGGATTGGCTTTCTGCTGTTGATCGCCGTTGTCGTTTCATTGGACCTCGGTATTTTTCACAAGAAGGCGCACGTCGTCACGTTGCCGGAGGCTCTAGGGTGGACTGCGGTGTGGGTCACACTCGCGCTCCTGTTCAACATCGCTATTTACTACCTCTACGAGCTAAACCCTGCCGGTTGGGATATGGACACGGAACAGCTGGCGGGGTCGGAAGCCGCACTTCAATATTTCACTGGTTACCTGTTAGAAAAATCTCTGTCTATTGACAATATCTTCGTCATCGCAATGGTATTTGCGCATTTTCAAGTACCGCTCGCCGATCAGCACAGAGTCCTGTTCTGGGGGATTCTTGGTGCCGTCATTTTGCGCGGCGTCATGATTATGGGCGGCGTTGTAATAATCGAGAGGTTCGACTGGGTTGTCTATTTGCTAGGCGCACTTTTACTGTTCTCCGCCGCGAATATGCTGGTCATGCGTCACGACAGCATCGCGTTAGAAGAAAATTTTGTGATTCGTCTGGTACGGCGAGCATATCCCGTAACCAGAGAGTTCCATGGCAGTCGCTTTTTCGTCCACGTCAATGGCGTGCGCTCTGCGACGCCGCTATTGCTCGCGCTGATTCTTGTCGAAACCAGTGATGTTATGTTTGCCATCGACTCGATTCCGGCGATCTTCGCAATCACTCGCGACCCATTCATAGTCTTTACGTCAAACGTGTTCGCGATTCTCGGCTTGCGGTCGCTGTATTTCGTTCTAGCGGGATTAATGGAAAAGTTTCGTTACATGAAGGCGAGTTTGGCTTTCTTACTTGCTTTCGTCGGCGTCAAAATGATTCTGAGTCACCATTACCCTATTCCACACCTCGCATCACTGGCAATCATCGGCGGCATACTGTCGGTGGGTATTATCGCGTCGATGAAATCTGTACAGGACAATGCCGCCTTACTATCTCCGCTGGCAAATGATTTGGAACTGCTGGTTATCAAGTCGTATAAACAGGCTCGTCGGGCTGTCATTCTGATTGTGGGTTCATCAGTATTGCTGATAGGAGTGGCGATGATCCTCTTGCCCGGTCCCGCCATCATTGTAATACCGCTCGGTCTTTCAATTCTTGCAATAGAATTCGGCTGGGCACGACGCTGGCTTCGGAAAATTAAAACGAAGATCGCAGGTGGGCAAGAAGCGGTTGGAGATATTGTTGGTCGTGGTCGCCGAGCAGGACCCAAACAGTAGAGAACTTTTGTCGAAACAAGACGGGAACGAAAAGACGTCGAGTGGAACCCGGCCCCAATCCGTGGTTTCAGGTCATGTGCATTCGGCAATTCGTCGCCAGTTGGCGGTGGGCACAACTGGCCGCTGTGTGATTATTCCGTCGTTGAAACGACTTGGCTCGTCACCGGGTCTTTTCGTGGTCAATCAAACACGCTGGCCGAAACTCTGCGGGGATTTTGTGGGAGAGATGGATTCAGATCGCCTTGGGGCGATCTTCACCCCTTCGGGGCGCCTTTGGCGTCTAAAACGCTGACGCGTTTTATCGAACAGGAGTTCTCATCGGGATCCGGGCACGTCAAAAACAAAAAGGCCCCGTGAAGGGGCCTTTTGGTTTTTGGCGCGCCCGGAGAGATTGATTCAGATCGCCTTTGGGCGATCTTCACCCCCTTCGGGGGCGCACTGCGTGCGTCCAAAACGCTGGCGCATTTTGTCGAACAGGAGTTCTCTTCTTCATCCAGGCACGGCAAAAACAAAAAGGCCCCGTGAAGGGGCCTTTTGGTTTTTGGCGCGCCCGGAGAGATTCGAACTCCCGACCGCTCGGTTCGTAGCCGAGTACTCTATCCAGCTGAGCTACGGGCGCTTGGTCTGGTATTGCAGGAATTGGCGCTCGGCCTCCCGCAAGGGCCGCACATGGTACTCATAGTGGCACAGCAGGTAAAGCTATTCCTCGTCCGCTTTCAGGCCCAATCGCGCATGCATAACAGGGCTCGTTGTGGTGTATTGGACGTGTATTTTCTTGTCCGGCTCGATCCGTTGTTTGATGGCGAAAGCCGCTAATGCTGCCTCGTGAAAGCCGCACAAAATAAGCTTCTTCTTGCCGGCGTACTGGTTGATGTCGCCAATGGCATAGATTCCCGGAGTTGAGGTCTCAAATCTCTCGGTGTCGACGTTTATTGTTTTGCGATTGATGTCGAGACCCCACTCGGCGATCGGACCGAGTTTGGGCGCCAGGCCGAAAAAGACCAGCATCTGGTCGACGTCGACCTCAAGGGTCTCACCATCCTTAATATCCACGATGGCTTTGGTGAGCACACCACCAACGTGCTGCAGCTCGCTGACTTTTGCGTTCTCAATGGCGGTCACTTTGCCCGCCGCCGCCAATTCCCGCATCGCAGCGACAGTCGCCTCGACAGCCCGATATTCGTCCCGGCGATGCACCAAGGTAATGTGCTTCGCGATCGGGGCCAGCTCAACGACCCAGTCCAGTGCCGAATCGCCGCCGCCAAGTATCGCGAGGTTCTTGCCCGTGTACTGCTGCGGATTGCGGACCCGGTACTGCACGCATTCCTCGTTCACATCCTCAATGCCGGTCGCCCGCAGGGCTCTCGGCTGGAATGAGCCAACGCCGGCCGCAATCACGACTGCCTTGGCCGAAAACTGCTTGCCGCCGTCAGTCTCAACGAAGAATCCGTCGCCTTCCGGTCGGACCACGGTGACTTCCTCGCCGAGGTGCATGCCCGCGGCGAAGGGCTCGATTTGTTTGAGCAGGTTTTCCGTAAGCTCGTCACCGGTGCACACCGGAATTCCCGGAATGTCATAGATGGGCTTGTCGGGATACAGTTCGCTGCACTGCCCGCCGGGCTGGCGAATCGAGTCGATAATTTCAGATTTGAGACCAAGTAGACCGAGCTCAAAGACCTGGAACAGGCCGCAGGGCCCGGCACCGACGATGACAACATCTGTATTGATCAACTGTCTGTGTCCTTCGCGTCGATGGCTTACTGGACGAGGAATGCTCGTCGGCTGGAAAGTGGCGGAGAGAGAGGGATTCGAACCCTCGAAGGGGTATTAGCCCTTACTCCCTTAGCAGGGGAGCGCTTTCGACCACTCAGCCATCTCTCCGAACCGTGTATTTCTTGGTCGCCAGGGTAGTGGCCACGGCGCCTCTATTCTTGACGAACTAAAGGTCAGTCGGGACCGCCCGGGAACGCAATTCCTGAGTCTCCCTACCGACTGGGCCGCACATAGTACTGTCAGTGTTATGCGAGGTAAAGCGGAAAACCGGACTATTCTTGCTTATTCTCATCCGCCGAATCGGCCGCGCCTGCGCCGGTCTTCTCGCTCTGGATCCGCTCGTATATCTCTTCCCGGTGCACGGACACGTCCTTGGGTGCATTGATCCCTATTCGAACCTGGTTTCCCTTGACCCCGAGGACGGTGATCGTGACATCGCTCCCGATCATTACCGTCTCGCCCGCTCTTCGCGTCAGAATCAGCATGACTTCCTCTCCTGCCTGACAGGGCTGCTAGCCCCGTTCTTTTGCGCGTGTTAATCCATAAACTGTTGGAATTCTAGCTGATTTTCGCGTCAGTTGTCCCTCGCCACAGCAAAATCCCTGGAATCGTCTACTCGCCGGGTTGGGGGCCGCCAAATTAGCCCAGTTGTTTCGCGACCCACGGACCGACAGATTCGAGTGCCTGGTCAAGAGCGCCGGCATCCGTTCCGCCAGCCTGGGCGAAATCGGGTCGCCCGCCGCCTTTGCCACCGACCTGCTCCGCGACCGGCCTTATCAGGTCGCCCGCCTTGATCTTGCCGATATTGTCTTTTGTGACGCCCGCCGCCAGATGGACTTTGCCGCCTTCGACCGAGCCCAGAACAATGACGGCGCTTTTCAACTGATCTTTGAACCGGTCGACCGCATCACGCAGTGTCTTCGCATCCGCTCCGTCCATTCGTGACGCCATGACCTTAATACCCGCAATTTCCACGACGCCACCAAAGGGGTCAGAGCCCTTTGCGCTGATTAACGCCTGTTTGGCGGTGGCCAGTTCTTTTTCCAGGTCTTTGCCGCGTTTCAGCAGTTGTTCGACTTTGGCTGCAGCCTGATCGGGTTGGCTGCGTAACATGCCCGCAAGATTTTCCAGCGATTGCAGGTTGCTGGTGATCCAGTCCAGGGCGCCTTTGCCCGTG
This sequence comes from Woeseiaceae bacterium, assembly GCA_022866645.1. Classification (GTDB taxonomy): domain Bacteria; phylum Pseudomonadota; class Gammaproteobacteria; order Steroidobacterales; family Woeseiaceae; genus UBA1847. Next base: position 4,572 of record JALHUQ010000449.1, read on the forward strand.
ACTGCCTCGATGCGTCGCACACCGGAAGCAACGCCACCTTCCGATGTGATTTTGAATACACCGATGTCGCCTGTCCGTTCGACATGCGTGCCACCGCACAGCTCAACCGAGAAGTCGCCGAGACGGAGCACCCGCACTTCGTCGCCATACTTCTCGCCGAACAATGCCATTGCGCCCGATACGATCGCGTCGTCGTAGCTCATGACCTTGGTATCGGCAGCAGTATTCTTGCGAATCTCGTCATTCACGAGATCTTCAATTGTCTGGATCTGCTCTTTGCTGACGCCCTCGTAATGTGAAAAGTCGAATCGCAATCGATCCGGCGCGACCAGCGAACCCTTCTGCGTCACGTGATCACCCAGCACTTGTCGCAGCGCCGCGTGCATCAAATGTGTTGCCGTGTGATTGAGACGAATAGCTTGCCGGCGGTCCGCATCGACCACAGCTTCCAGTTCATCGCCCACTTTCAGCTCACCTTGTTCAACACTGCCGAAATGCACATTGGCTTTGCCGCTTTTCTGCGTGTCCTCAACAAGGAACAACTTGCCGTCCGAGACCAGGATGCCCTTGTCGCCTATCTGACCACCGCTTTCGGCATAGAAAGGCGTCGACAACAGCACGACAGCACCGTCCTCGCCCGCGCTCAGAACATCGACGGCTTGACCGTCCTTATATAAGGAGACGATCGCGCTGGAACCCTCTGTGCCGTTGTAGCCCAGAAACCGTGTTTCTGCATCGGTCTTCAGTGTATCCCCGCCTGCAGCTCCAAACTTGCTCGCCGCCCGTGCGCGATCGCGCTGCCGGCCCATCGCCGATTCGAAGCCTTCCTCGTCAACACTGAGGCCGCGTTCGCGAGCAATGTCCGCCGTGAGGTCGACCGGAAACCCATACGTGTCGTAGAGTTTGAAAACCACCTCGCCCGGGATTTCCTTGCCTTTCAGATCAGCAATCGCTGCGTCGAGAATGTCTATGCCCTGGTCCAGAGTCTCAGCAAAGCGCTGTTCTTCTTTTTTCAACACTTTCTCAACATGCGCCTTTGCCGCTATTAACTCTGGATAGGCGCCACCCATTTCCTTCACCAGCGGAGCGACCAACTTGTAGAAGAAAAGATCGTCGGTGCCTAATTTCTTGCCATGGCGAATTGCTCGACGAATGATTCGACGTAGCACATAACCGCGGCCCTCGTTCCCCGGCAATACGCCGTCAACAATCAGAAAGGAACAGGCGCGAATATGATCGACGATGACATTGAGGGAGCTCGAGCCATCGTTCTTAACACCGAGCACGTCGGCCGTCGCTTTCATCAAATTGGCGAACAGATCGATTTCGTAGTTGGAATGTACGCCTTGCATAACGGCGGCTATACGCTCCAGTCCCATGCCCGTGTCCACCGATGGTTTTGGCAAAGCCTTCATCGTGCCATCGGCGGCTCGATCAAACTGCATGAACACCAGGTTCCAGATTTCGACGTAGCGATCGCCGTCCTCGTCCGGCGATCCCGGCGGCCCCCCCGGCACATCAGCACCGTGGTCATAAAATATTTCGCTGCACGGACCGCAAGGACCCGTGTCGCCCATGGCCCAGAAATTGTCCTTCGCACCCAGACGCGAGAAGCGTTTTGGATCGATCTTCATTTCCTTCAACCAGATGTCGGCGGCCTCATCGTCATCTTCAAAAACCGTAACCCAGAGTTTCTCGGGTGCGAGGCCAAGCGTGCCGGTCAGGAAGTCCCAGCCGTATTGGATCGCTTCACGCTTGAAGTAGTCGCCAAAACTGAAGTTGCCGAGCATCTCAAAAAAGGTGTGATGTCGCGCCGTGTAGCCCACGTTTTCCAGATCGTTGTGCTTGCCCCCGGCCCGTACGCATCGCTGTGATGTCGTCGCCCGCTTGTAGCTGCGCTTGTCGTCACCCAGAAAAACGTCTTTGAATTGCACCATGCCTGCGTTCGTAAACAACAGTGTGGGGTCATTGCCCGGCACCAACGGAGAACTCGCGACAACCTCATGATCGTTATCACGAAAAAACTCCAGGAACGCCTGGCGCAGCTCATTGCTCGTCATCGATTTCATTGTGTACAGGTCGGGGTCACGCGGTGAATTTCAACCGCGCTAGTGTACGGGGTTTGCGCGTCGGGATTAAGCGTTATTCGCCGTTGAAAGCTGCCTGCACGTGATCCTGTTCAAAGCCTCGATATTGCAGAAATTGCATCTGCTTCGCCTTGGATTTGAAGTCCAGAGGCTTGGCCGCACTGAATTTTCGACGTCGAACCTCGCGAGCGAGGTCCTGCCAGTCAGCCTCCGATTGTTCGATCGCATTCTCGATCACCGCGTCAGTCAGGCCACGTTGCCCGAGATCGAGGCGAATTCGCACAGGACCCTTGCCCTGATTGATTCGAGATTGCACAAAGCTCTCGGCAAATCGCTGGTCGCTTTGCAGTCCTTCCGCGGTCAGTTTGATGACGGCCTGTTCCGCCACGCTGCGATCGTAGCCCCTGTCCGCGAGTTTCCTGATGAGTTCAGTCTGGCCGTATTCCCGGCGGGCCAGGAAATCCATGGCCTTCTTTCGCGCCTCTTGCGGACAAGAAAAACGATCTTCCCCCTCGTCGGAGAGAAGATCGCTGATTTCTTCATGTAGCGCTTGCATCGTGCGGAGTATAGGCGGGCTAAGCTATGCGACCGCCTCGTCGTCGTCCTCTGCATCCACAGGTAGTGGGTCAGGAACTGCGACAACGGTGGGGGGCATCAGTAATGCACGCACTTTTCGTTCGATCTCGCTGGCCATTTCCGGATGTTCTTTCAGAAATTCCCGAGCGTTGTCTTTGCCCTGACCGATACGATCGTCGCCGTAGCTGTACCACGAGCCAGCCTTGGAGACGATATCGTGCTGAACACCCAGATCGATTACCTCGCCGAGGCGCGAAATGCCCTCACCGTACAGTATCTCGAATTCCGCCTGCTTGAACGGCGGTGCCACTTTGTTCTTCACAACCTTGACGCGAGTCTGGTTGCCGACAACCTCGTCGCCTTTTTTGATGGCGCCGATGCGGCGAATGTCGAGACGAACTGAAGCATAAAACTTGAGTGCGTTACCGCCGGTCGTTGTCTCCGGACTGCCAAACATAACGCCGATTTTCATGCGAATCTGGTTAATGAAGACAACCATTACGTTCGAGCGTTTGATGTTCGCTGTCAGTTTTCTGAGCGCTTGTGACATCAGACGAGCCTGCAGGCCCATGTGTGAATCACCCATCTCACCTTCGATTTCCGCCTTCGGCGTCAGCGCCGCGACCGAGTCGATGACGATAATGTCGACCGCACCCGAGCGAACCAGCATGTCGGTGATTTCAAGGGCTTGCTCGCCGGTGTCCGGTTGCGATACCAATAACTCATCAACATTCACGCCAAGTTTCGCGGCATAGCCAGGATCGAGTGCGTGCTCGGCATCAATGAACGCTGCGGTGCCACCCAGTTTCTGGGACTCGGCAATCACTTGCAGCGTCAGCGTCGTCTTGCCGGAGGATTCGGGGCCGTAGATTTCGACGACACGTCCTTTGGGCAGTCCACCAATGCCCAACGCGACATCCAGACCGATGGAACCGGTCGAAATGACATCAATATCGCGGATGGCAGTGCCATCCCCCATGCGCATAACCGAGCCTTTGCCGAACTGTTTTTCGATTTGGCCCAGGGCCTGCGCGAGTGCTTTTTTACGATTCTCATCCATTATTTTGCCGCCATTTGCTGATTGTTTGGGATACTGTTGATATACACAGTACTATCGCATGAAACCCGCGTCAATGGGAGCCTCTGGCAGGGTCAATTTCCGGGCAAAGTCTGTCAATTTGTGAAAAACCGTCTCAAATCGACTGTTCCAGCGGAATATAGTTAACGCCGCCCGGTCCCGAGACGGACTCCATCAACTCGAAACCTGACCATTCCGTAACCACCCTTGGCGTCAATCGTTCCGTGGTAAACGATCGCGCACCGCGCGAGACCGTAATGTGCGGTCGATAGGTGCGGTCTTGGGGAACGATACCGAACTGCTCAAGGATCGCGTTTAGCGAAGTAACGAGACTGTCGAGCTCGGCCGGCACGGTCGACGGGACGAGACAGGCCACTTTGGGCCGAACCCAGTATTCCAGGCGATCAAATCCCAATCGAAACGGCTCCACCTGAATCCGACCAGCAAGATTATGCAGTTCGGGGATCCGACTTTCTTCAAAATCACCAATGAACGGCAAGGTGACGTGCCACAAGCGGCGATCAACCGCGCTTCCTTCAACCACCTTTGCGACTGAACTAATAACATCTCGCAATCGATCTCGTTGCCGATTGTCCGGCCACAGTGCAAAGAAAAGGCGTTTCGTGCTCACGACTTGATGCGCTCCCGCACGCCTTGCAGCGCATAGGCCACTGAAGCTTCACGAATCAGGTCCCGATCGCCGGTGAATTTCTCACGAGTGGAGTCCAGCAACACTTTTGTGCCGTCTCGAACCGCCCACCCGAACCAGACCATGCCCACCGGCTTTTCCCTGCTGCCGCCAGCGGGGCCCGCAACACCGCTGACAGCCACGGCGATATCCGCGCCACTCAGGCGCAATGTTCCTTCCGCCATTTCTTCGACGACTTCCGCGCTGACCGAGCCGTGGTCTTCGAGCGTTTTGTTTTTTACACCGATGATGGATTCTTTCGCGCCGTTGGCGTAGCTAACGATGCCGTATCCGAACACCATTGAGCTGCCAGGAATGTCCGTGATGGCTTTTGCCACCCAGCCGCCCGTGCAGGACTCCGCGGTAGCAACCGCTTTTCCAGATTCGGTCAGCTCGGTGACCAGGGCTTCTGCGAGCTTGCGGATTGATTCGTGATCAGCCATTCAGTACCGACTCATAGAGTGTGATGTGTTTGTCCGCCATCGTAGCGATCGAGAACTGGTTTTGCATCCGTTCGCGGCCGGCAATGCTCAAACGCCTTCGCATCGGCTCGTCGTCGATCATCGACGCGATTGCATTTCGCAATTCCTGCGCATTTTCCGGCGCTACCAGCAATCCGGTATCGCCGTGAATTACCGCCTCGTTCAAACCACCGGCATCGAAACCGACAACGGGGACTCCCGCGGCCGCCGCTTTCAGAGCAGCAACGCCGAGACCCTCGGAGAGAGCCGGGTGGACGAACAGATCGAAACAGGCGATGAACTGATCGAGGTCGTCGCGAAAGCCGGGGAATTGTACGTGGTCGGCAAGCCCGAGCACGGCAGCCTGCGCACGCAATTGATAATTCAGGTATCCCTCTCCGAAAATAAGGAGGCGGAACGAGGGGTGGCTGCGCTTCAGTTCAGCAGCAGCCTGCAACAGGTAGCGGTGACCTTTGCGTGGAATCAGCTGGCCAGCCGCTGCGATCGTAAATACGCCTTTCTCGATGCCGAATTCCGACCTGAAGGCATCGCAATCCGGTACGCGAGCAAAGGCGACTGCATCCACGGCGCTGCGGATCACCACAATGCGCTCTTCTTCCACCTCGTGATCGCGTAAAACCCTGGCAATCGCTTCCGATATCGCAATGATTTTTCGGAACGGTTTGTAGCGCAAGGTGGCCAGCAGGCGCATCTCGGTGTTATCGACACGACGCGACACGACGGCCGGAATCTCGGCGTAGGATGCCGCGATTCCGCCCATAAGATCGGCACCGCGACGGCTGTGGCAATGCACGATGTCGGGGGCCTGATCTTTAAGAAATTGTGACAATCGATACGCGAACGGAAGATCGAGGTCACCCGCGCAGAACAGGTTTTGTACCCGGATCCCGGCCAGTCGCGCGACACCGTCGATACCGGATCCCGGCGGGCAAACCAGAATATTGTCATGGCCGCGCTCGCGTAACGCCTTGATCAGGTAGACAACCTGCTGCGGGCCACCTAAAAAATGGCGCCCGGTTTCGACATGCAGTATTTTCACGGTTTGATAATCATCGCGCTGAAACGTACGCGCCTACAATAATAATAATGAAAGCCGAAGTCTCCTCCGTACATACACCGATGATGCGCCAGTATTTCGGGATCAAATCCGATTATCCGGACATGCTCGTGTTTTATCGTATGGGCGATTTTTATGAGCTCTTTTACGACGACGCCAAACGCGCAGCCTCGTTGCTGGATATTACGCTGACGGCACGCGGAAAGTCGGGCGGTAACGCGATTCCGATGTGCGGTGTGCCCTACCACGCCGTCGAAGGCTATCTCGCGAAACTGGTGCGCAAAGGTGAATCGGTCGCGATCTGTGAGCAGATCGGTGACCCGGCGACGAGCAAAGGACCGGTCGAGCGCAAGGTCACGCGCGTTGTAACGCCCGGAACGCTGACCGATGAGGCGCTGCTGTCCGCTCACCGCGATAATTTGGTCGCTGCGGTGTTTGAAAGTGGCGGCGTATTTGGCCTGGCGTGGCTGGACTTATCCGCTGGCAGGTTTCGACTGACCGAGGCGCCGAATCGCGAATCCTTGTTCGGTGAAATCGAACGGCTGCGGCCGGCCGAACTTATCGTCGACGAGGATCTGGTCGACAAAGATCACTTATTCAATACCTCGTTTAGCGATCGCATCCGTATTACCCGGCGCCCGCCGTGGCACTTTGAACTGGATAGTTCGACGCGCTTGCTTTGCGGTCAATTCGGCACACGGGATCTCACCGGTTTCGGCTGCGAAGGCTTGTCACGTGGCATCGCGGCTGCCGGGGCGCTACTGCAATACATCAACGATACGCAGAAAGCGGCTTTGCCACATTTGCAGTCGATCCAGGTCGAGCTGCGGGATGACGCCGTCATTATGGATGGCCCGACGCGCCGCAATCTCGAACTCGAAGAATCTCTGAGCGGTCACCACCAGCATACGCTCGCCGGTGTCATGGACCGATGCCAGACAGCGATGGGCAGTCGCTTGCTGCGCCGCTGGCTACAAAGACCGTTACGAGATGCTGCTGTTCTGAACTCGCGCTACCAGGCATTGGATGCTGTGATTGTGAGTAGTTCTGTCGATACCGTGCAGAAAACTCTTGACGGCATCGGCGATGTAGAACGCATATTGTCGCGCGTTGCACTGCGCTCCGCTCGGCCGCGCGATCTGCGGCAGCTTTGTGTAGCGCTGTCGAGGCTGCCCGAATTGCAAGGTCAACTGAGGCGCATTGATGCGCCGCTGATTTCTCAACTGGCGGAACAGATCGGCGAACATCGCGCCCAAAAGCACTTGCTTGAAAAAGCGATTATTGACAACCCACCGATGCTCATACGCGACGGCGGTGTTATCGCGCCCGGCTACGACGATGAACTTGATGATCTGCGTGCGATTGCCGAGAACGCCGATCAGTATCTCGTCAGTCTGGAGTTGAGCGAACGCGAACGCACGGGCATTGCAACTTTGAAAATCGGCTACAACCGCGTGCATGGCTATTACATCGAAATCAGCAAGATGCAGGCCGGCAAGGCCCCGGTCGAGTACGTGCGTCGGCAAACTCTCAAGGGTGCCGAGCGCTACATCACGCCTGAATTGAAAGTGTTTGAAGACAAGGTACTCGGTGCCCGCGAACGATCGCTGTCACGCGAGAAGCACCTGTATGAGGAGTTGCTCGACAAGCTGCATGCCGTGCTCGGCGAATTGCAGTTAAGTGCTGCGGGCCTTGCAGAACTCGATGTCCTGATCTGCTTCGCTGAACGAGCTCTGACACTAAATCTGTCGAAGCCTGAGATCAGCGACGCGCCGTGTATTGAAATTGACGGTGGCCGTCATCTCGTCGTCGAGCAAGTGATCGACGTGCCATTTATCGCTAACGATTTGTCCCTGGGAGGCGAGGATCGATTGCTGGTCATCACCGGGCCGAACATGGGCGGTAAATCGACCTACATGCGGCAAACCGCTCTGATTGTCATTCTCGCGCATGTGGGTAGTTTTGTGCCGGCGGACAAACTGAAGATCGGGCCTGTCGACCGCATTTTTACGCGCATCGGTGCATCAGACGACCTGGCGGGCGGCCGTTCCACATTTATGGTCGAAATGACCGAAACCGCGACGATTCTGAATAACGCAACCGAACTGAGCCTCGTGCTCATGGACGAAGTTGGTCGCGGCACCAGCACCTTCGATGGCCTGTCATTGGCCTGGGCCGCAGCACACCACATGGGCGAGAAAGTGAGGGCGTTTACGCTGTTCGCGACCCATTACTTCGAGCTCACCGCGCTGGCGCAGGAATTGTCGGGCTGCGACAACGTGCATCTCGATGCAACGGAGCACAACGGCCAACTGGTGTTCCTGCATTCGGTTAAGGCCGGCCCTGCCAATCAAAGTTACGGCCTGCAGGTCGCGTCGCTAGCCGGTGTTCCCGGCGAGGTCATCAAGCGCGCGAAGTCCTATCTCAAGACACTCGAGTCACAGCAAATGCAGCAGGCAAAAAACCCGCAGGGACAACTGGCTTTAAGTGTCGAAGAGCCTGCCGAAGAGGATCGCGTCCGTGCGGCCGTGGATGCCCTGGACCCGGATACCCTGTCTCCGCGCGAGGCGCTGGCAGCACTGTATCGACTAAAAGATCTCCAGAGTTAAGGTCACTGTCACCTTAACTCCGGAGTTAGGGTGACAGTGACCTTAACTCAGGAATTCGCCGCGGCGGATGAACGCGGCAGCCTGATCGGCAACGTCCGCGGACACCAGCATGCCTTTGTGGCTTACGGGCAAAATCAGGTGGTCTTTGGCGCCGTCGAGCCGGGTTTCGGAAACGCCGATCGTGCCATCGTTTGCTTCGTCAAAATTGGCCACCAAACGTCCGAAGCCCAGCGATACGGTTCCCGCTATGACACCAATTTCCCGTCGCAGGACCAGCTGCGACGCCCAGTCGTTCGCCGTCCGCCTGATCATGGCATCCGGGACCGATTTGCCTATCAGCTCTTCCGCCCACTCGAGTTCGTTGAGGAAATTTGCCGCGCGCGATCCGCGGAGGGGTGAGCCGAGGCAAACAATTCTGCCGGGCAGAAAGTCCGGGTTGTTCGTGTGCATGCGTAACGCGAGTACGCCACCGAGGCTGTGCCCGACGAGATGCGCAACATCAACATGTTGCTCGCGTATGAATTTGGCCAGCGCCGCGGCATTGTCGTCGAGTGTTCCGCGCACCGAGGGGTAGCTGAACAGCGCGACCCGCATGCCGTACTCGCGCTCCAGCCGGCGTTTGATGAGGTACATACCTGCGCCGTGGGAGAGATACCCATGGACGCACGTTACGGATTCGCGCGGCTTATTCAGTACGCGCAGCTCTGAGACGGATACCGGTTTCTTTGAGTTGCGCTTCCGATACTTCCCCTGGCGCATTGGTCAGCGGACAGCTGGCCGTCTGCGTTTTCGGAAACGCGATCACATCGCGAATACTCTCGGCACCAGCCATCAGCATGACGATACGATCGAGGCCAAAAGCGACGCCGCCGTGTGGCGGGCATCCGAATTGCAGCGCTTGCAGCAGAAATCCGAATTTCTCTTCTGCTTCCTCTTCGCTAATGCCCAGAATGTCGAAAACGGCAGCTTGCATAGTCTGGTCGTGTATACGAATGGATCCACCACCAATTTCGGAGCCGTTCAAGACCATGTCGTAGGCGCGGGACAAGGCATGGCCCGGATCCGCCTTCAGAGCTTCGGCATCGTTCACGGATGGCGCAGTAAACGGATGGTGCAAGGCACTCCAGCGTTTGCTTGCCGCATCTTTCTCAAACATTGGGAAGTCGACCACCCAAAGTGGCGCCCAACCCTCGGCGACCAGTCCACGATCCTCGCCCACTTTGATGCGCAATGCGCCTAACGCGTCGTTGACCACTCGGGCTTTGTCGGCGCCGAAGAAAATCAGGTCGCCGGTCTTGGCACCGGTACGCTCAACGATGCCGGTGACGGCGTCGTCGGGTAGAAACTTGAGTATCGGCGACTGCAGTCCATCGCGGCCCGCCGCAAGGTCGTTGACCTTGATGTACGCGAGACCCCTGGCGCCATAGCGAGCAACAAAAGCCGTGTAATCGTCGATGATCTTGCGGCTCATCTCAGCGCCGCCGGGGACGCAAAGTGCAGCCACACGACCCTCAGGATCGGAAGCGGGACCGGCGAATACTTTGAAGTCCACCGAACTCATAAGATCAGAAACTTCGATCAGTTCGAGATCGATACGCAGATCCGGCTTGTCGGAGCCGTAGCGATGCATCGCTTCGGCGTAGGTCATGCGCGGAAACGGATCCGCGAGTTCGACGTCCATCGCCTTTTTGAAGACATGACGAATCATGCTTTCCACGTTAGCAGTTACCGCGGCCTCGTCAACGAAACTCATCTCGATATCAAGCTGAGTAAATTCTGGCTGACGATCGGCACGCAAATCCTCGTCGCGGAAACAACGCACAATCTGGTAGTAACGATCCAGCCCGGACATCATCAGCAGCTGTTTGAACAACTGCGGTGACTGCGGCAGCGCAAAGAACTTGCCAGGATTAGTGCGACTCGGAACGATGTAGTCACGAGCGCCTTCTGGCGTTGCGCGTGTCAACATCGGTGTCTCGACATCAACGAATCCGTTGCTGTCGAGGTAAGCACGCATCGCCATCGTTACCTTGTGGCGCAGCATCAGGTTGCCCAGCATTTTCTCGCGGCGCAGGTCGAGGTATCGGTATTTCAGACGGATATCTTCGTTGGCCTGTTCGTCGTGGTGAAACGGCGGCGTCTCGGACTTGTTGAGCACCTCAAGATCCAGTGCCAGCACTTCGATCCTGCCGGTACGCATATTCGGATTAACGGTGCCGTCCGGGCGTGCTCGAACAAGTCCCTTCACCCTGAGCACGAATTCGGATCGAATTCTCTCAGCTTGTTCGAAAATCTCGGCGCGATCAGGATCGAAAACAACCTGCAGCAGCCCTTCGCGATCGCGAAGATCGATGAAGATCACACCGCCATGGTCGCGGCGCCGATGGACCCAGCCGCATACCTCAATCTCTTTACCCAGCAGAGACTCGTTGATCTCACCGCAATAATGACTACGCATCGCTAAACCCAATAAAACCCGTGAAAAAAGAGGCGGAATGGTACGGGGAGCCGCCCATCGGCGCAAGCTAATCCACTGGGCGCTCG
>JALHUQ010000450.1 GCA_022866645.1 Woeseiaceae bacterium
GAAACGCGTTTTGAACTCCAGAAAGCCCGCATGCTCAAGGCGGCCGCGCAGTGTTTTAACCAGAAAGGATACAGCGGAACATCGCTCCGGGACGTCGCGGATGTGCTGGGATTGACTGACCCTGCGCTTTACTACTACGTGCGCAATAAGGAAGAACTGGTCTACCTTTGCTATGTGCGGGCGGCTGACCTTGGCCGCGAAGCGCTGGACAGGGCGAATAGCGAAGGACACCACGGTATGGATATCATGCTGCGTTATTTTCGCTATCACATCGAAATGATGGTCGGCGACCGTGGACCGATCGCCATCATGAGCGAGATTCCGTCACTCAAATCCGAGCATCGCGATGAAGTTCTCGAATTATCGCGACGACACAGCAAGAATTTCGAGTCAGTCCTGCACGCGGGAATTGAAGACGGCAGTATTGCCAACTGCAACGTTCGAATGACCGGAAATGCAATTATGGGGTCGATCAACTGGATACCGAAGTGGTACCACGGCGACCCCGAGCAGGGACGGAAGCTGGTCAACGAGTTTCCTGAAATCCTGGCACGAGGTATGTCAGTCAATTGATTGGATTCGTTCCTGAACTCTGCTCTCAAGATCACGAAGGTTAATGCGTGCCGGGTCGGAATCCATATTCTCAAACTCGCCTATTTCTATCAGCAACTTCACTCTGTCTTCAAGCTGACCGAAAATGACTCCGTAGTAATCGGATCCGGACCGCATTCGACCGCCCTGCGTTTCTAGGGATATCATCGGGCTTATACTGCTCCTGTCGCTTTGAATACGCGTGCCTGTCCGGCCTTCAAGTTCGGCCAGGTTGCGCTTGATCGAAGCCAGCAATACGACTAGATCACTATATCCTGCACGCAATTTAAGATATTCCGCATCGGAGCGCGACATTTCATCGTCTTGCAATTTTCGCAGCAACTGATCACGTACGTTGACGAACTCCGGCGTTCCGCGTTCGGCCGCCAGACGGTACCAGGCCGATGCCGTAATCCTGTTCTCTTCAACGCCCCTTCCGGTCAGATACATGTAGCCGACCATGTACTGCGCATACTTGTCACCGAGTGGCGCGAGTTCGTTTTGGTAGAGGAAAAAAGCGCGTTCGAAATCGCCGGACTCGAAAACCTTATCAACTTTTCGCTGCGTCGCCATGGTGTGGCTGTTGGGCAGATCTGCTGATATGCCAGAATGACTCTGCGCATTTGAGAAACCGGGCGCCGAGATAAGCGCTAGCAAACAGGTGGTGAAGAAAACGTTTTTAATCATTGTCCTGTTAAAAACAACCAGATCCGGTGACTAGTCCTGTGTGTTGGAGTACCTTGCCCCGGCAAAGTTCCGGTTCTCCCGCGATTTTAGTCTCTAAAGTCGGGCTTTCTCTTGCAGAGATTCGCTTTGACTGCCTCAAGCTGATTTCGGCCGCCAATAATTCCAGCTTGAATACGGGCCTCCAGCGCCAGGGCATCGCTTTCACTCGCCTGCCACGCCTCGTTAACCAATGCCTTGATACCACGAATAGCGTCCGGTGACTTCGCCGCACACTCCATCGCAAGCTCGCGACTGGCGGCAACCGGGTCGTCGACCACAGCGGTAATCAAGCCGAGTTCTTGCGCCTCCTTACTATCCAGTATGCGCGCCGACCATGACAGCTCCTTGACCCGGTCCGGGCTCACGAGGTGCCGTAGCGTCGTACTAATCCCCATATCCGGGATGATTCCCCAACGTGACTCCATGATTGACAGTCTGGCCGTTGGCGATGCGTAACGTATGTCGGCACCCAGCGCTATCTGCAGTCCGGCGCCGTACGCAACCCCGTTGATCGCACAAATGACCGGTATCGGCAACTCGCGCCAGGCATAGGCGGCACGCTGAAACAGGTTGGCGGCGGACGGTTTGAGCGGCGTATTCAGTGCTGTGCCGAAGTCCAGTGCGGAGTCTGAAAACACATTCAAATCAATACCCGCACAAAAATTTTCGCCTGCCCCGCGCAGAACTACCGCACGGACAGACTTGTCAGCAGCAATGCGCTCTGCAGCACTGCCCAGGGCCTCGAACATCTTCAAGTCGACGGCATTCATCTTGTCGGCGCGGTTCAACACCACGTCGGCAACCTGTGCTTCGATGCTTATCTTGACGCGGTCCATCATAACGATACCTGTCAGTCAGACTGCCAAAGTGCACTTGCCGTTTCGCAACACTATGGCGTCACGGTCTTTAACGCTGCACCGGAACGAAACGATATTGCCGTCCTGCCACATATCAGTGGTGATCGTGTCGCCCGGCAGGACCGGCGATGTAAATCGCGCATCGAAACCTTCGATCAGGGTGTAGTCGTAGTCGCAAATCGTTTTGAGGATGGCGCGACACGCAATACCGTAGCTGCACATGCCGTGCAAAATTGGCACGCCGAAGCCCGCTTTTGACGCTTCAGCAGGGTCTGCGTGCAAAGGGTTACGATCGCCCGTGAGACGGAATAACAGGGCCTGGTCTTCACGCGTCGCAATGTCGCAGCTCAAGTCCGGCTCACGCTGTGGCGCCCTGTGTGGCCTGGGCCCTGTGCCGCTTGGGCCACCAAATCCGCCATCACCACGAGCCATAACCGTGCAACCGAGAGTAAACAGCACGGTGTCATCGCTCGCCAGTCGCCCTTCGGCTTCGAAAAGAAACAGCGCACCCTTACGCGGGCCCCAGTCAAAAACGTCGGAGACCCGTTTGTTTATCAGAAGGTCGGCTTTCGGCGGTAACGGACGGTATAGCTGCATGCGCTGTTCGGAGTGCAATACCTGACTAAAGTCCCATCCGAGCCCCGGTGGAAACATGTCGGGCACCAGCACTGTGGCCAGGGTTGGTACTGTCTTGAAAGTCTCGCCCTGCTCATAAACGTAGGGCAATTCCTTGAGGTCGAGCGGGTTGCGTCCCATCCCGATACTCAGAGCATAAAGAATAGCCTCGGAATCGGCGTAACTTAGGGGAAGGTCGACGACCGTGGTCGCCATGAGCGCATCGTAATCAAGCGGCATAATTCATCCATATAAAGCTTGCTGTGATTGTACATGGACTTACATGCGAAATATGCCGTAGGGCGCCTCTTCTTTGCCGCAAGCATTTGTCGCCGCCGACAAGCCATGTGACAGCACTCGTCGCGTGTCCCTCGGATCGATCACACCGTCATCCCAAAGGCGAGCACTTGCGTATAAAGGGTGTCCCTGCGTTTCGTATTGCTGCCGGATCATTTCTTCATAATCCGCTTTTGCGGTCGCGGGCCATTCTTCACCGCGCGCCTGAAGTCCGTCAGCCTTTACTGTTGATAGAACCATCGCCGCCTGCTCTCCACCCATGACCGAGATTCGCGCGTTTGGCCACATCCACATCAGGTTCGGGCTATATGCACGACCGCACATCGCGTAGTTGCCGGCGCCGAAGGATCCACCGATAACCACTGTGAATTTCGGCACGTTCGCGGTGGCGACGGCATTGACCATTTTCGCGCCGTCTTTGGCGATTCCAGCATGCTCGACTCGCTTCCCGACCATGAATCCGGTGATGTTTTGCAGGAACACCAGCGGAATTCGCCGTCGGTTGCACAGCTGCACAAAATGGGCGCCTTTTTGTGCAGACTCTGGAAACAGGATGCCGTTGTTGGCAACGATGCCGACCGGATAGCCGTCGATGAATGCGAACCCCGTGACCAGCGTTGCACCATAGAGCTTCTTAAACTCCTGGAATTCAGAACCGTCCACCAACCGAGCGATCACTTCGCGCACATCGTAAGGAAATCGGTACTCGCGTGAAACGATGCCGAAAATCTCGTCTACCGGATACAACGGCTCTTTAGGCTCTCGCCTCTCGACAACACGACGGGTCTCGTTAAGATTCGCGACTATGTCGCGAGCAATGGACAGAGCGTGTTGATCGTTGTCCGCGAGGTGGTCTGTCACGCCCGAAATTCGCGAATGGACGTTGCCGCCACCGAGTGTTTCAGCGTCAACTTCTTCCCCTGTTGCGGCTTTGACCAAAGGCGGGCCACCCAGGAAAATAGTCCCCTGATTTCGCACAATGATCGACTCATCGCACATGGCAGGCACATAAGCACCGCCCGCAGTGCAGGAACCCATCACGATTGCGATCTGAGGAATTCCAGCCGCCGACAATCGCGCCTGATTGAAGAAAATTCGACCAAAGTGGTCGCGATCAGGAAAGACTTCATCCTGCCGCGGCAGGAACGCGCCGCCCGAATCGACCAGATAGATGCAGGGCAAGCGGTTTTCCGCGGCGATTTCCTGCGCGCGAAGATGCTTTTTTACCGTCAACGGATAGTAAGTGCCACCCTTCACAGTCGCGTCGTTAGCCACGACCATGCATTCGATACCGTGAATTTTACCGATGCCGGTAACAATTCCGGCGCAAGGCACATCATCACTATAGACCCGCCACGCCGCGTGTCGACCCACTTCGAGAAAGTCCGTGTCGGCGTCGAGTAGCAACTTGATCCTGTCCCGCGCCAGGAGCTTGCCCCGGGAGAGGTGCAATTCCCGAGAACGCTCCGAACCGCCCTGCATAACGTAATCGTTCACTTCCTGCAGCTCTTCGACCAGCTTGATATGCGCCGCGGTATTGTTCTCAAAGTCCTTGGAAGTACGATCAATCTTGGTGGTTATTGTGGGCACGTGCGTCCTATTTGGTGGCGTTGAACAACTCACGGCCGATCAGCATTCGTCTGATCTCGCTGGTGCCGGCTCCGATCTCGTATAGCTTCGCGTCGCGCCACAGTCTGCCGGCCGGATACTCGTTGATATAGCCGTTGCCGCCCAGTACCTGAATCGCTTCGCCAGCCATCCATGTGGCTTTTTC
This sequence comes from Woeseiaceae bacterium, assembly GCA_022866645.1. Classification (GTDB taxonomy): domain Bacteria; phylum Pseudomonadota; class Gammaproteobacteria; order Steroidobacterales; family Woeseiaceae; genus UBA1847. The sequence goes on from JALHUQ010000450.1 coordinate 4,861, forward strand.
AGCTGCGACAAGAATACATCCTGCCGCATCGAAGCGGGTAGTCTCGGAACGGTCGCAGGCATTGGCGACGGCATAAACATAGGCACGGCAGCTGTTCAACGCCGTATACATGTCAGCAATCTTGCCCTGCATCAGTTGAAACTCACCGATGGCCTGGCCGAATTGTTTACGGTCATGGATGTAGGGCATTACGAGATCCATACAGGCAGCCATAATGCCCAGCGGACCGCCGGCCAATACCACTCGCTCATAATCGAGACCACTCATCAGGATGGCGGCACCCTTGCCGACTTCGGCAAGCAGGTTGCTCGCTGGAATTCGACAGTCCTCGAGCAGCACTTCGCTGGTATCCGAACCCCGCATCCCCAACTTGCTGAGCTTTTGCGGAGTTGAGACGCCCGGTGTGCCACGTTCAACCAGAAAAGCGCTAATACCGCCGGATTTCGCCCTGGAATCGGTCTTGGCGTAGACGATGATCAGGTCGGCACCCGGCGCGTTGGTAATCCACATCTTGGATCCCCGGAGTACAAAGGTATCGCCATCCCGGACAGCCGTCGTACGCATTCCCATGACATCAGATCCGGCGCCCGCCTCGCTCATTGCCAGAGCACCGAGAAACTCTCCGGAGACCAGTTTCGGCAAATATTTTTGCTTTTGCTCTTCGCTGCCCCAGCGGCGCAATTGATTGACGCACAGATTCGAGTGCGCGCCGTATGACAATCCGACCGCGGCCGACGCGCGACTGATTTCTTCCATCGCGATGACATGTGCCAGGTAACCCAGCCCGGAACCACCGTAGGACTCTTCGACCGTGATCCCCAGCAATCCGAGCTGGCCAAGCTCCGGCCACAGGTCCGCTGGAAACTGGTTTGTTTCGTCTATCTCCGCGGCGCGAGGAGCGATAAGGTCGGTCGCAAAATCGCGCACCGTCTGGCGAAGCAGGTCGAGATCTTCGCCATGCCCAAAATTAAATTCAAACATAGGGTCACACCCTGTCCCTGAAACGAGAATCATTCTCGGTAATTGGCAATAAGAAGGACATACCGTAGCAGAGGTAGCTCAGATATCAGGACCTGGACAGCACATCGATGAACCGGGAAAACAATTCATACTGGGAAGTGATACCCAGCTTGGCAAACAGGTTACGTTTGTGGACCATCACCGTACCCGGTGCGATCCCCAGTTCTCGAGCAATGGACTTGGATGAATGACCGCGCAGCAATAGCTGCGTTATCTCCCTTTCGCGATGGGTCAGTGAATCTTCACCAAAATTCTCAAAACAGGTGGTCAATCGTTGATGCATTCCGTGATCAAGTTTGCCTCGCAATGACTCGCTGTCCCGGCTGTCCCACACTTTTTGCATGGCTGTTCGAACTACGGGCTCAACCAAACTCAACTGATTCAGTTCTATACGCGTGAAGCGTTTTTCGGTGCGACCGCAGACCAGGACCAACGCACTGGTCGGCGTTACGCGCAGCAAAAAGTCCATTTCGTCCACGAGGTGCGTACGCTCGACGTACTGGCGGTAGTACTCGCTCGAATGAAACCGGTCCGGCTGGGCGTCACGAAATCGAC
>JALHUQ010000451.1 GCA_022866645.1 Woeseiaceae bacterium
CTGATAGATGGGGAGACTCATGATTACGCCAGCATTTTCTCAACCGGGAGGACCAGCAGGGAACTGGCACCTGCGGCCTTCAGATTTTCCAGCGTTTCCCAGAACACGTTTTCGCGGCAGACTGCATGAAATGCAACCCTGTCATCGCTTCCTTCCAGTGGCATCACTGTGGGTGCCTCAGATCCAGGTAGCAATGCACGTATCTCGGCCAGTGCGGCGCGCGGCGCATGCAGCATGATGTACTTGCTGTCGCGAACCTTCAAAACGCCATCGAGTCGCTGCAAGATCTTATTCACCAGGGCCTGCTTTTCGTCGCCAAGTGGTGCCAGCGTCTGTATGACCACGGCTTCGCTTTCCAGGAGCACTTCTACCTCTCGCAGACCGTTGGCGGCGAGCGTCCCACCGGACGAGACCAGGTCGCAAATGAAGTCAGCCCTCCCCAGTTTTGGTGCGATTTCGACGGCTCCGGAGAAAAATACGGGCTCCGCGTTAATGTTATTTCTATTAAGGTAATCTGTAAGAATAGCCACATAACTCGTTGCAATCTTAGTATTTTCTAAGGACTCCGGACCCGCATACTCGACATCATCCGGCGCCGCTATCGAGAGTCGGCAGTGTCCAAACTCGAGCTCGAATATCTGTTTGAACAGGCCCTTGGACCCGTCCTGTTCCAGCTTCAGCCGTTTTTCCTCCGCTACATTGAGTCCGACGATACCCAGATCACAGACGTCGTCACTCACGAGGCCGGGTATGTCGTCATCCCGGACTAATAGCAGATCGATGGGCATATTTTCACCGTAGCAAATGAGCTGGTCCTTGCTCTTCGTTACCTTCAGACCACATCGCTCCAGCAAGTCGATGGAATGATCGGTCAGGCGACCGGTTTTTTGCACCGCAATTTTGATGCGTTGCTCAGAGTGTTCCATTCGGGATTCCTTAGTGGGAAGTTCTGTCGATGGCGGTTTTGTAGCCGCCGGCGCCGTCGCTCAAACAGCGGGCGACCCGTCCAATGGTGGTGACGCTGACGCCGGTGAGGTCATGAATTTTCCGGTAGGGGAGATCTTTTTGCAGATACTCAACCACTTGCCAGCGATCGACCAGCGCCTGCAACTCGGCAGGTGTGCACAAGTCTTCAAGAAAACAGCGGACTTCTCTGGTATTGCGCAGGGCGACCAGGGCAGTAAACAGGGCGTCTTCTGCTCGTTGCTGCTGTCTTCCGGTTTCGTTTCTATTCGGTTTCATGAGTTGTACCAATGTATTAATACGTTAGTACGTTAATACAAGAACCCGCTAATGGCAAGCATTCATTTTATGGTTGCAATTGCGACTAAATATAGTTGCGGCAGGCCCTTGACCTTTCCCGACGTTCACGCATAGACTTCGCGAAACTCATCGAGACCGGTCGAGGGATAGGCCCGACGACGCCGGGGCAACCTTCAGAACTAACCATTCTGAAAAGGTGCCAACTCCTGCGATGCTAGCCTCAGATTTTCTGGGCGCATCGAATGATGAGGGTAACTGCAACTACCCGTTGTCGGGCGAAGGGCAGGACACCCCTCCCTTGCGGGCTTCGCAGGGTTCCGATGAGCAGTATTGAGCTTTTGCGGAACACCTAGGCGGAGACCGAAATGACCTACCAAGCCAGCAAGACGACCCGAGCCGTTCGGGCATCCATTGAATCGGATACACAATTCGGGGCCGTTGTGCCGCCTTTGCATCTTTCGTCAAACTTTTCGTTTGCAGGCTTCGGCGACAAGCGGCAATACGACTACACACGCTCTGGTAACCCGACCCGCGATGCACTTGCAGATGCGCTCACCGAACTTGAAGGTGGCGCCGGTGCGGTCGTGACGTCGTCCGGAATGGCCGCTTTGACACTACTTACGCAGCTACTTGAGCCGGGCGATACCATTATTGCGCCCCATGATTGCTATGGCGGTACGTATCGATTGTTCGATCAGCAGTCCCGGAAGGGCCTATTCAAGGTGGTATTTGTCGATCAAACCAATACCGTTGCACTGGCGAAGGCCGCAGAGTGCCGGCCAAAAATTATCCTTGCGGAAACGCCATCCAATCCCTTGCTGCGAATTGTCGATATCGAAAAACTCTCGGCTGTCGCTAAAGGCGCCGGCGCTTTACTTGCTGTCGACAATACGTTCCTGTCCCCGGCGTTGCAGAATCCGATCGAATTCGGTGCCGATCTTGTCATTCATTCGACGACGAAATACATCAATGGGCACAGCGACGTCGTAGGGGGATGCGTAGTTGCGGCAACGGATGAACTTGCGGAAAAAATTAAGTATTGGGCCAACTGCATCGGCGTTACGGGTGCCCCGTTTGACAGTTTTCTGACGCTGCGTGGCATTCGCACACTGCACCCGCGAATCAGACAGCACCAGGAAACGGCCAGTCTCGTCGCCGACGTACTCAATCAACACGACCTAGTCGATCGCGTCTACTATCCAGGCCTTGAATCACATCCCGGTCACGACATTGCCAAACGGCAACAACGTGGATTCGGCGGTATGCTGAGTTTTGAGATCAAAGGCGGTAGCGACGAGGTCCGCACGTTTGTGGAGAGCCTGCAGTTCTTCTCGTTGGCCGAATCCCTGGGCGGCGTCGAAAGTCTGGTCTGCCACCCGGCGTCGATGACCCACTCGCCGGTTTGCGCCGAAGCTCTGGCCGAAGCGGGCATCGGGCAGAATCTGATCCGATTGTCTGTTGGGCTGGAAAGCAGCGAAGATCTTATCGCGGACTTGCTGGCCGCCCTTGAAGCAGCAAGGTCGGCCCGAAGGTGGATGTCCGTAGCGGCTGTCGTGGCCTAGAACGGCGCTCTAACGGCTGAGGCCACGGATAATTTCGGCGGCCATTTCGGCCGTTGAAACGCGTGATTCGCCCTTGGTCGCGATATCGGCTGTTCTGGCACCAGAAGCAATCGCCAGGTCGATTGCCCGTTCAACAGCCGTAGCCTCTGTCTCAAGTCCCAGGCTGTGTCGCAGCAAGAGAGCAGCACTGGCGATCGACGCGCAGGGGTTCGCAATTCCCTTGCCAGCGATATCCGGTGCCGAACCGTGTATCGGTTCGTACAGCCCGAGCCTGGAATCGCCGAGAGAAGCGGAGGGCAGCATACCCAACGAGCCAGCCAACATGGATGCTTCATCCGTCAAGATGTCGCCAAACATGTTTTCCGTGACAATGATGTCGAAGTCCGCCGGACGACTGAGGAGATGCATCGCGGCTGCGTCCACCAACAATGTTTCGACCTCGATTTCGGGGAATTCCGCGGCCATCAGGCGGTCGGTGGTGCTACGCCACAACCGCGAAGTCTCGAGCACGTTGGCCTTATCCACCGAACACAATCTTCCGCGCCGACCTGTCGCGAGCCTGGCGGCGACACGAATGATGCGCTCAATCTCGACCACCGTGTAGGTACACAAGTCGCTAGCGGAAAACTCATCGCGGGTCTTGGCACCAAAGTAGATCCCTCCCGTCAGCTCTCTAACGACTATCAAGTCAACGCCAGCAAGAATCTCGGGTCGTAGTGGCGACGCGCCGACCAACTCGGGAAAAATCTTTACCGGTCGAATGTTGGCGTAAACACCGAGCGCCGACCGAAGTTGCAACAAACCTTGTTCAGGGCGAATTTTTGCATTCGGGTCCGACCATTTTGGGCCGCCCACGGCGCCGAGGAATATCGCATCGGCGGCCTTGCAAGCGGCCACTGTCACTTCCGGCAGTGGATCACCTACTGCATCAATAGCGGCTCCGCCAATGAGCTGCGTATCAAACCTGAAACCATGGCCAAACCTCGTCGCAACGGCGTCCAGAACCTGCTCCGCACACTTCGTTACTTCAGGCCCGATTCCGTCGCCCGGTAATAGTACAATCAGGGCTTCCAATTGCGTTTTTCCTCGAATGCTTCTATGGCGGATGACTGCTGTTGCAGAAAGCCCAATTGATCGATCCCCTCCAGCAGGCAATGCCGGGCGAATCCGTCCATCGTAAATTCGATGCTCCGCTTGCCAGGAATGGTGATCGTGCCTTCCTCAACGTCGATAACACATTCAGTACCAGGATTAGCCATCAGCCATTCGTGATTGCTGGAATCAATAACGATGGCGAGCAATCCGTTTTTAAGAGCATTGTTGCGAAAGATATCAGCAATTTGGCTCGAAATAACCGCTTCGAAGCCGTAGTCCAGTAGTGCCCATGGGGCATGTTCGCGCGATGAGCCGCAACCAAAGTTATTGCCGCCGACCAATATTGTGCAGTCTCGCGCGGCAGCTTGATTAAGAGCGAATTCGGGCTTTTCACTACCGTCTTCGTTGTAGCGCAAATCGTAAAACGCGTACTCACCAAGACCTTCTTTCGACGTCGTCGTGAGAAACCGGGCAGCAATGATTTGGTCTGTATCAATGTCTCGGGTCGGCAAAACTACCGTCCGACCTTGAACGCGTTTCACCGATTTCATGAATACTTCCTCGGATCTGCTACGAACCCGGCGATCGCCGACGCGGCGGCAGTCGCGGGACTGGCAAGGACTGTGCGCGCGCCGATTCCCTGGCGACCTTCAAAATTGCGATTGCTGGTGCTGACGCTAAGCTGACCTGGCTTTACGATGTCGCCGTTCATCGCGATACACATAGAGCATCCGGCCTCGCGCCATTCGGCACCCGCGGCAGTAATGATCTTGTCCAGTCCACGTTTCTCCGCCTCTTTTTTGACCAACTCCGAACCCGGTACAACCAGCATCCGTACACCAGCGGCGATTTTTCGGCCTTCAAGGATCCTGGCGGCTTCTTCGATATCGGAAATGCGACCGTTCGTACAGCTGCCGACAAATACAATATCGACCGCGTTGCAGGTCATCGGTTTGCCGGATTCAACTTGCATGTAGTCCAGAGCTTTCCGGAAACTGACGTCGTTTCCCTGCGGGATCGGGTCATTTATTGCGACCACCATTCCAGGGTTGGTTCCGAAAGTCACCATAGGCTGCAATTCACCGGCATCCAAAGTAACGGACTTATCAAAAATGGCGCCGTCGTCTGTCCGCAATTGGCTCCAACGTTTGACAGCAGCGTCCCACGCCGCGCCTTTGGGCGCACGCGGGCGTCCTTTCAGATATTCGAACGTTGTTTCATCAGGTGCAATCATTCCGGCTCTTGCGCCGGCTTCAATGGACATGTTGCAAATAGTCATGCGGCTTTCCATGTTCATAGCGCGAATCGCTTCGCCACGGTATTCGATAACGTGACCCGTACCGCCATTGACGCCAATCTTGCCAATGACGGCGAGTACCAAATCCTTTGCGGTAACACCCGCAGGAAGCTTGCCTGCGATATTGACTTCGAAAGTTTTGGGTTTGCGTTGTAATAGACTCTGAGTGGCCAGAACGTGTCCGACTTCGGTGGTCCCGATTCCAAATGCGAGTGCTCCGAATGCGCCATGTGTGCTTGAGTGACTGTCGCCACAAACGATAGTCTTGCCTGGCTGCGTAGCGCCCAATTCGGGCCCGATAACGTGCACAATGCCGCGCTGTCCGCTGCCATAGCCAAGCAATTCGACACCGAACTCCACACAGTTTTGCTCCATTTGCCGAACTTGATTCGCGGCACTCTCACCGGCAACCAGCAAATCCTCGAAGGAGGAAACCGGCGTCGTCGGAGTAGAGTGATCCAGCGTCGCGAGTGTCAGGTCAGGTCGGCGGACCGGCAAACCGAGCTCGCGTAAAACCGAAAATGCCTGCGGCGTAGTAACCTCATGCACTATGTGCAAATCGATGTACAAAATGGCCGGTATCTGCGGCGTTTCTGCGACGACCACATGATCATCCCAGACCTTTTGGAACAGGGTCATTTTCTTGCTCATTGTTCTACCCAAAAGGAAAATAGTTAGATGGTTGCGTGTGCTGCCTGGTCATCGCTTACCGGGCTTTCATCGCGAGCACGACGACGCAATGATCGGTTTATTACCTCCAGGCACGCGCGGCAACCGGCTTCAACGATGTCTACACTCGCGCCCCGGCCGCGAAAACTGTGGCCGTCAATTTCCACGGTCACCGTAACTTCGCCCAGAGCATCGTCTCCGATTGACGCACTGTGCAGTTCAAAATTTTGCAGCACCATAGTGACTCCGGTGGCTGCCTCCAATGCCTGAAACGCAGCCGCAATCGGCCCGTCGCCGAGTGCGGATCTGGATACTCCAGTTCCATCCTCACCCATCAGACTTACGGTCGCTGTCGCCGGTTCATCGGTATGAGTCTGCACCTCCAACGACTTCAAGGCCCACGGACCTGAAGAAGAACTCCCGGCGCTCATGATGATCGACTCAATGTCGCCGTCATAAACATCTTTCTTCTTGTCAGCAAGCTTCTTGAATTCCTGAAACGCACGGTTAGTTTCGAAGTCGTCGAGCTCAAAGCCCAGCTCCGTGACACGATCGCGAAATGCATGGCGCCCACTGTGTTTGCCCAATACCAATTTGGACTTGCTCAGACCTACGTCTTCGGGCCGCATGATTTCGTAGGTCGATGCATGTTGCAGCATGCCGTGTTGGTGGATCCCGGCCTCGTGCGAAAATGCGTTTTCGCCGACAATCGCCTTATTGCGAGGAGGGTGCATGCCGGTAATATTGGAGACGAGTCGTGACGTTGGGTACAAGCGAGTCGTATCGATTCCCGTTTCCAGCCCAAAAAACTCGGCGCGAGTCTTAATTGCCATCACAACCTCTTCCAGGCTGCAATTGCCGGCACGCTCCCCAATACCATTCACGGTGCACTCAATTTGACGTGCGCCGGCTGCAACGGCCGCAAGGCTATTTGCGACTGCCATACCGAGGTCATTGTGACAATGAACACTAAGCGTGACTTCGTTGATACGAGCCACATGGTCTTTCAGGTAACGAAATAGATGATCGAATTCGGCGGGTACCGTATAGCCGACCGTGTCAGGAATATTGACCGTAGTAGCCCCGGCCTCGATTGCAGCAGAGACCACTTCGGCCAAATAGGACAATTCGGTTCGTGAAGCGTCCTCGGGCGAGAATTCAACGTCTTCGCACAATTCACGAGCCATCTTGATGGCACCAACTGCGCTTCTGATGATTTCTTCTTTCGCCATTTTGAGCTTGTGCTCGCGATGTATTGCGCTGGTTGCGACGAAAACATGGATGCGATGTTTGTCGGCGCCCCTGACGGCGGCATGTACTTTTTCAATGTCCGCAGCGTTACATCTTGCGAGGCCGCAGATCACGGGCCCGAAATTCCTGTCTGCAATTGCTTTAACAGCTTCAAAATCGCCGGGCGATGCGGCCGGAAACCCGGCTTCAATGATGTCGACATTGAGCTCCGTCAACGCCTTTGCAATACGGAGTTTTTCGCTGAGCGTCATGCTGCAGCCAGGAGCCTGTTCCCCATCTCGTAAGGTCGTGTCGAAGATGCGTATTCTTTTCTCTGCGCCAGCGTCAGACATCAATCCGGTCCCTAGTTGTTACAGTACTATGCTTCCAGCCAATCCATGCGAGCGCGCAAATCGGCGCCGACCTTCTCGATTGGATGGTCCAGGTCTGCCTGCATCATGCGCTTGAATTCCGGCATGCCTTTTTCACTTTCGGCAATCCAATTGCGTGCAAACGTTCCATCTTGAATATCGGTGAGGATGGCCTTCATTGCCGCGCGCGAGGCTGCATCGACGACCCGAGGCCCGCTGATCATGTCGCCCCAGGCCGCTGTATCACTGATGTATTTGTGCATCTTGCGTAGCCCCCCCTCATGCAGCAGATCGACTATCAATTTCAACTCATGCATAACTTCGTAATAGGCAACCTCGGGCTGATAACCGGCCTCTACCAGGGTTTCAAAACCTGCAACGATCAACTCCGTCGCACCACCGCAGAGTACTGCCTGTTCACCAAATAGATCAGTTTCAGTTTCTTCGGCGAAGCTTGTTTCGATTACTCCGGCGCGAGCTCCGCCAATCCCGGCTGCGTAGGCAAGGGCGATCTTGAGCGCGTTTCCTGTTGAATTCCGGTGAACGGCGACCAGGCAGGGCACCCCATGACCTTCTTCGTACTGGCGCCTGACCAGTCCGCCCGGGCCTTTCGGCGCAATCAGTGCGACATCGAGATCCGAACGTGGCTCGACCTGCTTGTAATGGATAGCGAAGCCATGCGCGAACAGCAGCAGCGCACCTTTAGCAATGTCATCGACGACGCTCAGATAAAGGCTTTTCTGAACCATATCCGGCGTCAGGAACATGACGATTGCAGCGCCTTTTACTGCCGCATTCGGTTCCTGAACAGTCAGACCATCGGCTTCCGCCTTGGACCAGCTTGCGCCGCCCGATCGCAAACCGACAACAACATTAAAGCCACTATCCTTGAGATTCAGCGCGTGCGCGCGACCCTGGCTGCCATAGCCGAGTATGGTTACCTGGCGATCTGCCAGGCAGGAAGTATCAACATCGGATTCTGAGTACATTTGCATGGTGTTTCCTAGCCTTCGTGCAATCGAAATAAAAAGACCCCACTATCCATTTGGATGCGGGGTCTGCGTTGTCCGGTGACATTTTACGCGCTACCCGCTATGCCCCCCCGAGGAGGAGCAATCCACTTCGAAGCACGAGTAAATCTCGGTTCGCAATAGGGAAATGCGCGTTGGTCATAGCGCCGAATAATGTTGTAACCACGATTTGAAGTCAAACATTGCTTAGTCAGTTACGAGTGTTACTAAAGGTGATGAATTAATAATCAGCCATAAGCGATTAATTGTTCACATTTTTATAGGTTTTTGACCGGAAAATTGGCGATACCTTATATATCCCCCCATGGAAAGCTGCGCACACATTGTCCTTGATTTCTCTCGGCTAGCGCCTCGCTCGATTGCATTATAAACTTTATTTGCAAGCACCAATCGCCAAACTGAGAGTCGCAAAAGTTATGTAGCTGTTGGGCTGGCGATATGCAGACCATGTGGTATTCTTGGCCTCAGGGTGGCACGGACCAGAAAATAGAACAGGAATAAATGGCGGGAAAGCCCGTACGAAAAGTCCGGGTAAGCCAAACTAATAAAGAGAAGAGAATTGGGTTCCAAAATTTCATCGCCGCGCGGCGAAGGTGGAGAGGGTCGCGTGCGCAATTGGGAATACTTCCAGTATTGCCGGTTTTCATTTGTGCATGTATTCAACGGATACGTTGCATCCCTCTCCAGACCATTAACCAAAACATACGACCTTTAAGGAGCGTCCATGAAACGGTGCACAAGCAGCAGTCGGCGCCTAACCACAGCGTTTTTCGCAGCCACGGTTATCGCAATATCCGGCAGCGTTTTCGCCCAGTCTGTCGATCAGGTACTTCAAGCTGATCAACATCGGTTGAATCTGGCTCAGCAATCGCAGGAACGTATCAATACTGTTGTTGAAAGTACGCGTTCGCTGGAAGACCAGTACAGGGCAATAAACAAGGAAATTGACGGACTCAAAGTCTACAACCGGCTAATGACTGCCCAGGTAGAGGGGCAATTATCCGACCTTGAAGATATCGGTTTGTCGATGGATCAGGTCGATGTCATCAATCGGCAGATTTTTCCGTTAATGGAACGCATGATTGACGGCCTGGATCAGTCGGTCAAAGTTGACGTTCCGTTCCTTATGGACGAGCGCACCAAGCGAATTAATGATCTGAAAGAGATAATGTCGCGCTCCGATGTCAGTGTTGCTGAAAAGTTTCGCAAAGTGATGGAAGCGTTCCAGATTGAGAATGATTACGGTTCCACGATCGAAGACTACAAACAGTCCCTGACCATTGACGGCGCAACGCGCGCATTCAATATGCTGCGTGTCGGCCGTATCGGCCTGTATTTCCAGTCTGATGACACAAAAGTCACAGGTCGCTGGAACAATTCAACCCGTGCGTGGGAAATCGACAATTCGGCTCGCAACGAAGTCCGCAAAGGCCTCAGAGTCGCGCGACAGCTCATTGCTCCGGAACTCATCATCGTTCCGGTTTCTGCTGCGGAGGGCACATAAATGAAGCGCATTAATCTCATTATCGTCACCGGACTTCTCAGTCTCGGATTCGCAACGGCGAACGCACAGGACGAGGACGCTCGAAGCATGGCGGATTTGCTTCGGCTGATCGAACAGGGGCAGGCGCGTGATTCTCAGGAAGCCCGCCAACGTGAAGCCGCCTTCAAAAAGGCCCAAAATAATCAACAATCACTGTTGAATCAGGCTCGTGCAGAGCGTACACGCCAGGAAAACGTTAGCGCCAACCTTGAAGGGGAGTTTGGGAAAAACCAACAGTCCATTATTACGGCACGTCAGGCTCTCGATGAGAGATTGGGTGCGTTGAAGGAGTTGTTCGGCGTACTGCAAACGGTAGCTGGCGATGCGCAGGGGCGTTTTAGCGCCTCGCTGACCAACATCCAGCACCCGGATCGCGGTGCTTTCCTGGTCAAACTTGGCAGCAAGATGGCCGGCGCAAGCAGCCTGGCGTCGATCGAAGACATCGAAACCCTCTGGGAAATGTTGCAGCGTGAAGTTTACGAGTCCGGTCGAATTGTCCGCTTTAATCACGTGGTGACGAAAGCTGATGGCGAGCAAGCTGAAATGGAAGTTATTCGTGTTGGAGCATTTAACCTGGTCTCGGACAATGGCTATCTGCAATACGACTCAAATGAAGGATCCATTTCTGAGTTGCTACGCCAACCCGATGGGCGCTACCTCGGTACCGCCAGCGACATGATGGACGCCGCCAGCGGTGAGTCAGTTGATTTCGGGCTGGATGTGACTCGCGGCAGTATTCTCGGCCTTCTTGTTGAGTCCCCGACCTTCATGGATCGCATCGAGCAAGGTGGTATCGTCGGTTACTGCATTATCGCTCTTGGTATTGTTGGCCTGCTAATTGCTTTCTGGCGCTTGATCGGTTTGTCAGGGGATAGCCGCAGAGTCGCGGCGCAGCTCAAGCGTGAAACTGCGAGTACGGATAACCCATTAGGTCGTGTCCTCGCTGCCTACGAAAGTAATAAAGGCGCTGATACTGAAACGATTGAGTTGAAACTCAGTGAGGCCGCGCTTAAAGAGATGCCTGGCTTAACGAGGGGCCTGCTTTTCATCAAGGTGGTCGCAGCGGTTGCGCCGCTGATGGGGCTGCTCGGTACGGTAACCGGTATGATCAAGACCTTCCAGGTGATCACGCTGTACGGTGCCGGTGATCCGAAAATGATGGCCGGTGGTATTTCGCAAGCCCTTATGACCACGGTCCTGGGCCTCGTCGTCGCTATCCCGATGGTACTGCTGCACACCATCGTTAGTGGGCAAAGCCGAAAGATCATCAATATTCTTCAGTCACAGAGTGCGGGGCTGGTAGCCCAACACTCTGAACGGAATGGCTAAGGTCAAAAGGAGCTACCATGCTTTGGCTTTTCGATAGTGTTGAAGCCATTCGAGACTTCATGATTCTGGGTGGCCCGGTACTCCAGGC